>JAQVXL010000077.1 GCA_028709235.1 Desulfotomaculaceae bacterium | reverse complement strand
GGCGTATCCGATTGATAAACTAAGAGGCAGGTCCTTGTGTCCAGCGTTATATTCTTCAATGGTATCTTTTAATTTACGGCAGGCTGCTTCGATGGCTTCTTTCGGCACATCATAAAAAATAGCCGCAAACTCATTACCACCTATTCTAGCGATAATATCGCTTGCGGCGAAACATTTTTTAATCATTCCGGCAGTAGTGATCATCATTTCATCACCTTTGCGGTAACCAAATGTATCGTTGATCACCTTAAGGCCGTCCACATCGCAGACAATTATCCCTGCCATCTTTAAGTGACCGCGGCGGCATAATTCCTCTTGAAAACATTTGCGGTTATACAAACCAGTCAGTGAGTCGTATAAAGCATGCCTTTTTAATTTTTCTATTGCTTTTTTGTGTTCGCTGATATCGGCTATAATGCCAATTACACCATTTACCATGCCGTCAGCAATATCAGCTACTGCAGTGGCCCGGGCATACCTGATATCTTTATCTTTACATTTAACACGAAACTCTACAGTTGTTCTATTGCCCTTGCAAGCCCGCGCCATGCTCTCCCGTACTCTGCCAATGTCCTGTCGATAAATATACCTTAGAAAATGTCGACCGGTTACCTCTTCATCTGTATAACCTGTAAGCTGTTCTATGGTTGGACTGATAGATGTGATTTTGCCCCAGTTGTTTACAGTGATAATAATATTATCACCCTCTATCAGGGAGCGGTATATCTCTTCCCGGGCAGATTCGGTTTTAAAAGCTATAACAGTACCCTCCATTTCCGCAACCACTCTCTTTCTGTCTGGTCTCATAAATAAAAGACCCTTAAAATGTCAATACTAATTGCTCATTTAACAGGTAAATTAAATGAGTCGTTTCTTAGAATTTTATATGAGTCTCCAGGAAAACCTACGAACGAAAAGCGAGAGGAGTTGATAGGGTGCGGTGGAGGTGCGGTGGAGGTCGGGAAAATTAGACATACAACAGTTACAAAACTATTGTAATTCGGGGTGACCGTAATAGTTTGCAGCCTGGCTATCTTTGCTCTCGCTTTAGACCCAAAGCTTTGCGTCCCTGGCTTTCGCACAGGTTTGCCCTGGAAAACTACTTATTTAGTTAATTAAATATCTACATTATATGCCAAAAAGTCCCACATAGCAATAGGACCTAGGTCCTGCTTTGAGGCATCCACTGCCGCAAATGGCAGTACTCCTGGCCAATCACATCAAGAAGTTGTATTAAAAGAAGCGGTAGAGTTTATGTATAAGAATGAAATAGAACGAGAAAGGGTAGACATCATCTTCCTTACCGGAATCTGTCTACCCTTTCTGCGAGGTGTACTGCAATATAGTACGCCCTCCTTTGGATTTTTGCCCCCTCAACCCTCCTGGCCCGGATTTGCGCTGCTCCCTGCCTGAATAAGCTGTTCCCCTGCGAGGCGTGATATTCTGCATCTGAGATTTTCGTTTTTCCGCAACAAGTTGGCGGAATACCGGCCAAAACCCCGATGGCCCTGTGGTCGTTCAGACTTTTCACATGCACTTCTTCAGGGGTAGACACTTTTGCTTCAGCAGGTTCGTCAACCTCCTCTTGCTGCCAGTGTTTGTAGGGCACCCCCCGTACTCAGAATTAACTTTTCTGGGGCTACTTCTATAATACGACAGATTGAACATTCTGTCAACATAACCCAGGCGGGGCATCTAATTTTTCTTTCCAACTTATGTCAGAGGGACAGTCCCTCTGACAAATTGCGACACAAAAGCACGTCATCGCCTCAATTTTAACAGGAAAACATCCGGTAGTTCTCAGTTTGTTTTCAGCTGTTTGGGGTACTATACCAATGAGAGGCCTCTTAAAATATAAATAGAAAGCAGGTGGAATATGAAATTTATGAAATCCAAGAAGTGGCGGTTAGGAGCGATTCTGATCGCGGCGGCAATCCTGACGGTGGCAGTGAGCGGATTATCCTTCGCCGCCAACGATCAAACCGGCGCTCCGGATAGGAAGGCCTTGTGTCAGAGCTTTATCACCAAACTGGCGGCAAATCTAGGTGTAGATGAAGGCGCCCTGACGACGGCGATTGAAACCACAAGGCAGGAAATGATTGACGAGGCAGTACAGAACGGCACAATTACCCAGGAACAAGCGGATAGGATGGCCCAAATGCGCGCTGATGGTATTTGTGACTGGTTCGGTTTCCCGGGCGGCAAGGGCGGCCACGGCGGTCGCGGCCCCGGGCAAATTCTGGATGATCTGGCCGGCATATTGGAGATGACAGCCGACGAACTGAAGGCAGAGATGGATGCCGGCAAGAAGTTAGATGAGATAGCTGCCGATCGGGGCCTGACGATGGAACAGGTTCAGGAAAAAATGAAGGAGACCGCAAAGGCTAGAATTCAGCAAAAAGTTACGGACGGGAAAATAACCCAGGAGCGGGCTGATCAAATGCTGCAAAGGCTGGAGCAAGGCAAAGGCTTTGGCGGGCAAGGACGCTGCCCCTGGTGGCCCCAATAATTCCCTCCCCGGTGACACAGCCTCCCTTGTTGGGAGGCATTTTTTATGTACGCAGCAGCGTGGATCACAAGCCCTGCGCCATAAGTCCCGGGGGTAGATGATCCGGGACACACCTCTGTTTGGGGATTGGCTTGTCAGCCAGGGACATTATTTTGCTTAGATGCAGGATATGCTCGTAAGCCTACTTTAAAAATGCTTCGACATAATCCACTGGTACATCCATTCGAATAGCAGTTTCTTCGACCGTCATTCCGTTACCAATAAATCGTTTTACAACAACAGCCATATTTTCACCAACCTCAATAATGTGTTTATCCAAGTCATAAAAACGAATTACACGTTGGCCCCAAGAGTGCACCTTTAATGGGTGAACATATTCAATGTCAAACTTGTTTAATTTCTCGATAAAACCATCCAAATCATCTTCTTCAAAGTACAATTCTGCGTCATTACTACCATAAGAAATTTCAGAATAATTCTTATGAATAAAGCTTGCCCAACTTTCTGAGGTTTGCAACGCAAATCCTCCGGTCAATATGACATTGGCGCCTAAATCGGCAACAACTTCTTGCTCTAAAATATCATGATAGAATTTCTTTGACTTCTCAATATCTTTTACTGCTATCAACGTACAGATATATTTCATATGCTATTACCTTTCTGTCTAACTTGACCTCTCCTGTTCATTATCATTGACGCCTATCGGCTGCTGAACTGCAGGTGAGGCTTCCGCCTTACAAACATGTCCGGATGAATCCGGACCTACATCAAAACAGGCGTGGATGCGCACTATCGATGGAATAGCCTTATGTTTTCTTCAGTTTTACAATATATGGAACAAAGAAGATCAAGCCGCAGAGGGTGAGGATGCTGGATAAGATGGCCATCTCCGGGGTCAAAGCATTGCCAGCCAGGGGATTGGTTAACTCTCCGAAGGCCCAGCTAAGGCATAAAGTGAGGATTTTCAGGATTGCTGCACCGGCCAGGATAGTACCCAATGGTTTCTTCTTGAGGAGGAGATAGGAGATAATTCCTATTGCCGGAAGGATGAGACAAAGATCAAGGATGAAGACCGCATAAGTCTTACCGGGCACGTGACTGGCAATATCCGGGAGCATGCGCATGATCCACACCAGATAGAGGAAAGCGATCATCACATAGAGAAATATCCCGATCGCCTGGCGCAAACCGTCAGGAAGTTCGTATCTGTGTACTTCTGCCAGCCTGATACCCAGGACTGCGAATACCAGGCTGTAAAAGGATAACCCAAAGATAGCCAGGTAAACAAAGTAGATGGAAGTGTACTGACCTTGTATGGTATAGAGTCCGAAGGCATAGAAAAAGTACCAGGTGAGGCCAAGCATCAGGATATAGTTTTTCATGGACCCATTCTTCAAAAATAGCAAAGTGAACAAGGCCAGTAGTACTGAGAAGGGGATGGAGATGATGTCCTGTGCTTGTGAGCCCCAAATCAGACTTTTGGGAATGGTCCCCGCCAGGTATACCTCATGGTATAAGGTTTGGTCAAATACCCCTTTTAACGAGGCAAAGAGCGCCAAAACAGACAGGATGAGCATCATAGTTGCTGTTCTTTTACCATTTTGAACATCCATATCGCTTGCTCCATTCTTTATATAAATCGATATGCAATTCTATCACATCATCTTTGATATGATGGGGATTTATCTTTTCTGCGGGGTCAACTGCCGCCGCAGCTGCTTTTCTAAAAACCGGTTTGTATTTGAGTATATTTTTCTTAGTCTTATGAAAACCGAGCGAGTGCCGCACATTGTCATATCCTGGAAGAGATAGCCACCTGAAATCATCGGCCATGTGTTACCTGCCCCGGCAGATAGATCAAAGCGCAGCGGAACATACGGGTGAGAGCAATTGCCATGCTCTGTTCAATACTTTTTAAATGAACGCCCTGCTGTTGCAGTAAGAGAGTCTCGAGGTATTTAATTTTATCAAAACCAGCCTTTATGAATCTCTTTTTCTGGTCCTCGCTGGCGTTACTAAAAAAAGTATCCAACAGCACAATCGTCATTTCATCAAAATCTTTCTGGACAGCGGGAAAGTTGCTAACGCCGTTACCCAATTCTGCCACAAGACATTTGTTCATAATAACCCCCATTCCGACGCTGCCGCGGCGACACAATTCACCCTTTATTGACACCGGAGACAGCCCCTTCTGCCATATGTTGTCACATTTTGTCAGGGGCGATGGCCAGTAAACTCATTACCATCTATTCTGGCGATAATATCGCTTCCGGTTTTGAAGATATTTGTGTTAGGAAACCTGTGGGTGATAAACGGAAGGATTTGATAGGGTGCGGGGACATACAGCAGTTATAAAACTATTGTGATTGATAATTCATTCTAATTATATGACAGAAAGTCCCACATAACAATAGGTCTTATGTCCTATATTTCCATATAAAAGAGTAACCTCCGGCCAACATGTCCGGATGAATCCGGACCTACATCCGACGACCGCGCGCCTGGAGATTCGGTTCGCAAGCCACTGTTACCACCTCAATCGCAGTTCAACTGCCGGCCCTGACCCCTTCTTCTCTTAACCAACCTGCCAACTACCCAATAAACCCCAATCCCAACACTGGCTCCGGCGCTGTCAATGATTACATCCTGCACCTGTCCCCCTCTGCCGGGGACAAATAACTGGTGGACTTCATCTGATATGGCATAAAGAACGCAAATACCCAGAGCCAACATGAGGCTCCGGCAGCCGGGCGCCCCACTTTTCCTCAGCGCGCTTACCGTCAGTATTCCCAGCACTAAATAGGCGCAGAAATGGGCGCCCTTCCTCAATATGTTGTTCAGAATTTTCAGATCAAACTCCGCGTTGGGAGCAATTTTTTCTACCGCTTTTACAATAACCCCGGTTATTCCCCTGCTCAGCTCATTGGACTGCTCCGCCACCTGGGATGACAGATTAAAAATAAGCGCCATCCAGAGAATCACAGCTATCCATAAAAGAAATTTACGCATTTATCTAGTTCCTTTTTACACCCTTAATAACAAATTATACACTTCTGATACAAGAAATTGTCTATCTGAGAAAAATCGCCTTCATTATAATACATTGATAACTTTAACTAATATTACCAACACAACATCACTTTTGTCTATTGCTTCTTTGCGTCGATTGACAGGGACAGTCCGAGACCACTGAAAAAGGCCTGTTTTTTGAATTTTCATGTCCGCCAACCCGCGTTTTTTATCGGCGCTCACCTGTAGGGCGGGTTTTAACGTGCCAGAGATGTAAGGCTAAAGCCTCACCTACAATTCTCCCAGGCCTCGTTCATTGTAAAAAGGTGACTTTATCAGTGGTCTCGGACAGTCCCTCTCCCAAATAACGACACAACTTCCATGTTTTCAACGGGGGGACTGTCCCCTTTTGGTAACTTCTGCCAGAAGGACTGTCCCTCTTCTGCCCCCCGTGCGGCCGTGCAGAAGATAATACAAGAACAGGCAGGCCAGCAGAATTGCAGCGGCAATAGTATACATGCCCCGGTAACCGGCGTAGGGAATAATTAAGCCGGCCAGCAAAGGGCCTGTGCCCATGCCCACGTCAGAAAACATATAATAGGTGGAATTGGCCAGGCCCAGGCGGTGGGACGGGGTTATTTTAACCGCGATGGCCAGAGTGCTGGATTGAATGGCGCCAAAGCCAATACCGGCCAAAACCGCGGCCAGCAACAATTCATAACCGGTATAGCTGCGGCTGAATAAGAGCATGCCGGCAGCAAATATAAAAATGGCCGGGTACATAATTTTATTTTCGCCCCGGGCGTCAAATAAACGCCCGACAATGGGCCTGGCCACCAGCACTACCAGGGCATAGATGATAAAGAAGAAGCCGGCTGCCTCTACCAGATTTATTTCCTGGGCATACACGGCCAGGAAAGAAACGATACTGGAATAACACATGAAAATAATCAAACTGATCACAGAAATCGGAATAACCGGCAGCTCCACCAAATTACTCAGCTTCAAACCGCGCATTTCCTGCCTTTGTCCTGCGGTCAGTTCTTTTTTGAGCAGGGATAAAAAAGGCGCCAGCAAAAGGCCGGCGGCGGAAGCGGCCGCGCAGACGGCAAACATCATACTATAACTGCCGTGCCGGCTGATGAACATACCCAGGAAAGGCCCAATGGCTGTGGCCAGTATTTGACTTAAGGAGAAATAGGCAATCCCTTCGCCGCTTCTTTTCCTGGGCACAATATCGGCCACGATGGTGGCTGCTGCTGTAGTAGTGATGCCAAATGACGCCCCATGCCAGAAGCGGACCAGCAACAGCAGATAAATATTATTTACCGCGAAATATAAAAGAGTCATCACTAAACCGGTAATGACTCCCAGGGCCAGAGTCTCTTTGTAGCCCAAACGCACCAGTAATTTCCCGGCGAAGAGACGCACCACCAGCGCGCCGATAATGAAGATACTGGCCGCAAAACCCGCTTCACTGGGCGCCGACCCAAACTCCTTCATGGCATAATCAGAAATAACCACCATTAATAAATAAAAGTTCACCGCCACAAAAAAATTGATCAGGGCGTTAATAATGAACTCTTTCGTCCACAATTTTGACTGTTCCAAGTTGACTACCTCATAATTTTGCGTTTATGCGCGCACATCTTCATATAGGGACATTATACCATAAAGGGTGAAGCAGGGGACGGCTCTGCCTCACCCTGCTTCCTTGCATTGCCGGGTTATCCCGCGGCCAGGATGTCCGGATGAATCCGGACCTACATCTGACAACCGGCTGCCGGCTAATGAATTGTAGGTGCGGATTTATCCGCACAAAGC
>JAQVXL010000026.1:10558-30809 GCA_028709235.1 Desulfotomaculaceae bacterium | reverse complement strand
CAATATGGAAAGAAGTAGAAATAAAAAATCTAAGCTATGGATTGATATTATAGTTCCATAAAAAAGAAGGATTATGTTTTAAGGTGGTAATTTATGTATAGTAATGAGTTTCAAAAATTAAAACAATCAATAGCAGATATTGCTGTTGAAGCCTGGCGGTTCAGGAGAATTTTTGTAAGGGCTATGCAGAAGCTTGATGCTGGAGACAGTACCCGCTATTTAAACCAGTTTGCCTGGTTTATGAAAAAAGTCGATTCAGCTTTAAAAGAAGCTAAACTGCGTGTTATTAATGTTGAAGGCCAGCCATTCGAAGCGGGTATGGCTGTCACGCCGCTGAACATAGATGAATTTTCTACCGCGGATATGCTTTATGTTGAGCAAATGCTTGAGCCAATTATCATGGATAACGAGTCAATTGTCAAAATTGGTACAGTATTGCTGGGGAGGGTTGAGCGATGAAATATTACATTGGGATTGATCTTGGTACAACCAACAGCGCGATATGCTCTTACGACGGGCAAAAAGTCCGAGTGTGGAAAAGTCCGGAACAAAATGATGTAACTCCTTCCGCTATTTATATTAATAAGCGTGGTAACAGATTTTATGGCAAAAAAGCATATGATTTAGCGCCACTTTACCCGGATAATTCTGCAGTGCTTTTTAAAAGATTTATGGGTACAAGTACGAGGTTTGAGCTGAAAGCTGCAAATCTTTCTCTCACCCCAGAAGAATGTAGTTCAGAAATCCTAAAAGTTTTGTATGGATACCTTCCCGAAGAGATACGTTCCAGCGGTGAGATCGCAACTGTCATTACCGTGCCTGCAGCTTTTAACCAAATGAAAAAAGATGCCACCTTGCAGGCAGCGCGGATGGCCGGCCTGGGTCGAGTAGCGCTGATGCAGGAACCAGTTGCCGCTGTTATGAGCGTAATAAACCAAACAAAGCAAGAAGGAATATTTCTGGTATACGATCTTGGCGGAGGTACATTTGATGTATCTATTGCTTCTAATATAGGGGGTAGAATTAATCTGCTGGCGCATGGCGGCAAAGAGATGTGTGGGGGAAGAGATTTTGACAGAAGGATTTTCCACCAAATTGTTGTTCCGTGGCTTATGGAAAATTATTCATTGCCTGAAGACTTCCTTGCCAAACCCCAGTATAAAAAACTATACAGGCTGGCGCTTTGGGATGCGGAGCATGCCAAAATTGATTTAACTCCAAACGATAAAAGCACTATAACTTTAGATGAAATGCAGACCGGCAGTCTAGATATTGATGGAAATGAAATTTATATTGATGTACCACTAAACAGGGAGCAACTGGATAGTATTATTTCCGATATTATTGACGAGACCATTGAACTATGTCGTGAAACTCTGAAAAAGACCGGTTATACCTCAAATGATTTTGAGAAAATCGTCTTTGTGGGCGGGCCGACAAATTATAGGCCATTAAGAGATAAGGTGACTTTTGAACTGGCTATACCTGCAAACATCGATGTAAACCACGATGTAAACCGCATGACAGCAGTTGCTGAGGGGGCCTGTATTTTCGCGGAATCAATAGATTGGTCAAGTGAAAGACATTACAGAAAAGCTGCCAACGCAGAGTTAAAGACACAATTTGATATTTCTTTTAAATATACTGCCCGAACATCTGATCCACTGGCCAAATTAGCAGTTTTAACCGATGGCATGGGTGAGGGTTATATGGTTGAAGTTACGAGTATTGACACCGGAACGTCATCAGGTCGCGCCCCTTTGAAAAACGGGATGATACTGGAATTAAGTTTGCCAGTTGAGGGTGAAAACACGTTTAAGGTAGTCGTATATGACAATAATGGGCAGCCGCTCAAAATCCAAAATAATCGTATAGTTGTGACTAAAACAATGGCAACCATTGATGCGATACCGGCCTCGCATTCCATTTTTGTAGAGGTATTGGATAAACTTGGAGGGATATCCATACCTGATTTTTTAGTCAAAGAAGGCGAAGCCTTACCTAAAAAAGGACATAAGGTTTTAAAAGCCGGGCAGACATTAAAAGCCGGTTCTCCATCGTCATTAAATATTAGACTATGGGAGGGAACTATAGAAAATCCAATTAAGGATAATTTATTTATTGGTGTCTTGCACATTTCAGGTATGGATTTTGAAGAAGGCGTGATTCCAACAGGTGCTGACATAGAATGTGATTATGAGATCTCAGATTCCGGAAATATCATCTTAGAGGTGTCAATTCCATGTATTCACGCAGCATTTGAGGGAAATTTCTATTTTCGTAATGAAATTGATTTGGAAGACACTGATAAGATCACTGAAGACAGCCAAAAAATGCTTGACCGTATAGACAGTATAGCAGGAAAAATCGATGATGATAATTTGTTAAAGGCTAGAGAAAAGGCACAGAAAGCTGCATCTCTTGCTGATAAACTGATTGAAATCGAAGATGTACAGCAGGTTCTTAATGAATTGCAGGAATCAAAAATTCTTTTAGCAAAAATCCGAAAAGAGAATATTAAAGAAATCAGTCAGATGGATTTAGATGGCTTGGTGGCGTTTTTTAATGAATTTGTTAGACAGTATGCTAAGCCTTTTGAGGAAGATGCTTTTGATAAACTTGTTTCATCGGCCCAAAAATCTATCGACCGGATGGATGATGCTTTTGATAATCAGTTAGATGAGCTAAGGTCAAAAAACTTCTATATTCTTTGGCGGCAGGACTGGTTTGTTATTGACAGGTTCAATGAAATGATACAAAGGCCTTATAACTTCTCAGACAAAGCTAAATTTGAAGAGTTAAAAATCAAAGGCCAGTTATTTTTGCAAAAAGATCAGATTGAAGAGCTGCGGGCTATTATGTATGAATTATTTATTATTCAAATCAAGGATAATACAGGTGAAAATATGTTGGATCCGACAAACATAATTAAAAGGTGAGCATATGGACACAAGACAATGGCTGCCAAGGGGCACAGAGTTAGCGGACCGGTCAAAGGTAAAAAAAATTCTAGCCTTTGGCAGGCAGTGGCAAATAATGGACACAAGCTGTGATAGCCAGGTGCTTATTGTATTACCTCAGTTGTTAGGGAAATGGGCAAAAGCCGGTATAATTACTCCGGATATTTTTGCAACAGTTAATTTTGATCAGATGGAATACGGAGTTTTTTTGGGCAAGCATGGCTACATAATTTCCTCTGTTGCAAATGGTCCTTATCCAAGCACATATATCGAAGCGCTTGCATTTGCTATTTCGCTCCGCGAAACAAGGAAATTGATCGGAGATGTATCCCTGCACGATGCTATTTACATTGAACAGATTTCAAAAATATTACCTACATATACCATCAGCGAGATGGCTGACGATAAAACAGTTCTCGGAACATGGCTTACCGGTGGAGTTTCAATATCAACAGACTCTTTTCGTCGTTTAAGTAAATTGCTTGAATGGATGGGTTCCCGTGAGGTTGCCAATATTATCTGCGAAGCAGGATTTAGCATAAACAATAATAATTTATCCGGGGCAAAGACTCTGCTGGATGAAAAAGCTAATCGGCATGAAAACATTGAACTTAACCCCGGTCTGGTTTCCGGAGTAAAGTTCAGCCTGCCTGGTCGTCCCTATCTCGAAAATCTCTTTAATGAAAATATCATTGATATTGTCGTGAATGAAGAAAAGTATAAAAAAATGGGGATTGATTTCCCGCCGGCTATAATCCTGCATGGTCCACCTGGATGTGGGAAAACCTTCGCCGTTGACCGATTGGTTGAGTTTATGGATTGGCCGGGTTTTCCAATCAATTCTGGCACTATTGGCAGCCCCTACGTCCATGACACCAGTAGAAAAATCTCTTCAGTGTTTGATAAGGCAATTGAAAACGCACCATCCATCATTGTAATTGATGAAATGGAGTCCTTTTTAACAAAAAGAGATTATGGTCTGCAATCCGGATTGCATCATTTAGAAGAAGTTGCCGAATTTTTGCGCAGAATACCAGAAGCCGCAAAAAACAAGGTTCTTGTTATCGCCATGACAAATATGATCAATTCTATTGACCCGGCTATTTTACGACGGGGTAGATTCGATCATATCATCGAGGTTAAAATGCCCTCACAGAAAGAAGTCAGTATTCTCCTGACAAGTCTTCTATCAAAAGTTCCCTCAGCTAAAGATCTTAACATCAAAGATTTATCCTTAAAACTTGAAGGACGGCCATTATCCGATGTGGCATTTTTATTAAGAGAGGCAGGAAGACTTGCTGTCAAGCATAACAAGGAAGAAATAGATAATGTTGCACTGACATCTGCTTTTGCACTATTGCCGCAGCAAGTGGAAGGAACCAAGAACAAAATAGGATTTCGACGGGATTAATACATTTATAAAATTTTTGATGAATCGAGTAAATATTTCACAATGAGTATGCCTAATGGAATGGAGGAAAGTGTATGAATATTTTTGATAATCCTTTCTTTGTTTTAGGCGCTACTACTCGTGACAATCGCAGAAAAATAATAGAATTAGCCGATGAAAAAAATTTATCTTCTGATAGTGATAGGTGTTTGCAGGCACGAAATGATTTAACTAATCCCAGAAAAAGGCTTGCTGCTGAAATATCATGGTTTCCCGGTGTCTCCCCTAAAAGAATTGAAGGTATTATTACTTACTTAACTGCGTTAAGGGATCATGAGTTAGTGGAAGAGATGGATATCTGGCAATTTGAAGGTATTGCCAGGCTTACTATAGCAATAAATCAACTAAGATATAAAGAACATGCAGATATTTTTGAAGCTGGATACGACATTTTGCATTTAAACAGTTTCTTTGAAGAAATAAACACTGAAAGAATGCTGTCACTTCTGAATGAAGAAAGATTGGTATCAGGATTTCCAATGATTGATAGTCCTTCGCTAATTGCAGACGAATTACGTAATGTCCGATCAGAGATAAATGAGATTATCAACCAAAAGTTACAGCTTCTATCTCAAGAAGAATATATGCATCTTGCTACTATGATAGCTAAAGAGTGTTATGAATCTGAGGAAAGCGTTTATGAAGATGGCGTGGTTGTTGAGGATTTTTTGAACTCATACCAGCTTAACATAAAGGATACTTTGGATACTGGAATGCAGCAAATTGTCACTTCCCGTGAAAATATAATCGAAAATGTAACGAATGATGATTTGGATATCCAGATTAATGAATTGATTAACCTTGTATCACAGTGGGACATGCTTGCGCAGCCTTTGCAGTTAATCGCCAGATACAAAGGGACAAAACACATTGATAGTGAAAACCTTGCTTATATCATACGTGATTTAGCCATTGATTTAAATAACACCCACTACAAAACTGACCAGTCAATTAAATTAATCAGCACACTGCAGGATGTATTTGCCGAGTTGCCTGAATTTGCTGAAAGAATTGAAGAAGACAACGAATCACTTCAGAGGATAAAATTAGGGCAAATAGAGCAGGAAAAAGAAAATCAAGAAATGATTCGTCATAATAGTGAGAATAAACTTAGCGTACTAATGGGGATATTTGTTATGTTATTTGTAGCAGTTCTGTGTTTTACCGGGCCATTGTCATCCCTTTTCGGTAATTCGAACTCTGTAACTACAACAAAGCCAACAAATAATACCAGCACAAAAAACTCTAGCAAAACAGGCACTCAGACAAAGCAACAACGGTTAAATACTATGAAAAATGAAATAGATGCAAAATTGGTAATAATGAAAATAATGGAAAATGATTTGGACGATCTAACATCAGATTTGGATCATTATGAAAGATTGTACTATTCTACCGGCAGCGAGATGTATATAGATCGTTATAATCGAGCGTATGAGGATTATCAGAGCTTATATAATCAATATGATAAGACCATAGTTGATTATAATAGACTAGTGGAAGAGTACAACAAGGGAATATAGGCAATCATTAGCTAGCTCCTATTCCTGATGTTCGAGTGTGCTGAACAAGTCACCGTTAATTTCAAGAATATCATCAATGGGGATTTTCGTGGCGTCCTGCATTAGCACCGTTCGTTCATACTCATCTATTTTCTTCACGCATCCACCGGCAGTAATGTATGCGCCACCGGACTTCTTTTTGTCTGGCTGAAAATAGGTGATTGAAACTTCCGGCTGCTGGTCCATCTGGTCTTGGATCAGGCCCAGCCGCTGGTTCAAATCTGCCTTGCTGTATTCATCCAGTTCAATTCTTTGATCCGTTAACCGGGCTGTTTCGTTGATAGCGGCATGGTAGCCCGTAAGGGCGGCAAAGGGGGAAAACTGCGCCGCGCGGTCATGTGCGGACATGCGCGGACGAGTTGCAGATGTATGATGGGGTAGATTGATAATGTCGTCATATGGATTCTTCATTTCTTGTGTCCTCCAATCTGCCGGTTGCGGGAAACGGTGGTTGCTCCCTGCTCCAGGTTCATCCCCTTCAGAACTGCGTTTTTACCGTACTTTTTCTTGATCTTAATGATAGCCTCCTGTATCCTTTTTTCTCGTGCTAACGCCGCTTCTTCCCCGGCGCGTTTCTTCTGTTCAGCATCATATTCTGTGAACAGGTTCAGCTGCTCGTAGGAAGGGGTTTTTACTGCAGAGCTTTCTTCGACCACATGATTTGCCGTTATATTGACCCTTCTGACCAGCAAGTTTTTGTCTGTGATACGTTCAAATAACTCCATCACCGCATCCATGATCAGCATTGTGGAGGAAGTTTGACGGCTCAAGTTTGCGGTACCGTGCGCCTGTTTTGGTATCTTGCGTCCATAATGGTCTGTCATCACCGCACCATGATAGGATTTGCTTATCTCTGGATTCGTAAGATTTTCAATGTCATATCCGATAGTCAAAACCATCTGGTCGGTTACAAGACCCTTTTCCACTAAATCCAAAACGAGCAGATCAGTCATTTCCCGTACAATCAATTTTGCCTGATCAAAGGCATAGGGGCATTGCAGCACCTGCCCAGAGCCGATACTGTTTGTTCTGGGCTTGTACGACTTTATATCGGCTATCGTGCAAGGCTCCCAACCCCAGGCGTGGTCAATCAGCAGTTCCGCATTGATACCGAAGAGCTTATAAAGCAAATCTTCGTTGTTATACTCAGCGGGCTTTCCAACAGAGCATCTGGCCACATCGCCCATTGTAAACATCCCGTGTTTTTCCAACTTCCTGGCGTAGCCTTTTCCGACACGCCAGAAATCCGTAAGCGGACGATGCGTCCAGAGCAGCTGGCGATAGGTCATCTGATCCAGCTCCGCAATACGCACACCGTCTTGATCCGGCGCGATATGCTTGGCCCGAATGTCCATTGCAATTTTAGCGAGATAGAGATTTGTTCCAATTCCAGCCGTAGCCGTGACGCCGGTCGTCTTGAGGACTTCCTGAATGATCATCATGGTCATCTGGCGAGGTGTGAGATGATAGGTGTTTAAATAATCTGTGACATCAATGAACACTTCATCGATTGAGTAAACATGGATATCCTCAGGGGCAACATATTTCAAATAAATGTTGTAAATCCGTGTGCTGTACTCCATATATAGAGCCATGCGCGGTGGCGCAATTATATATGAAAGAGCCAATTCAGGCGAGGATTTCAGCGCCATGTTATCATAGGATTCCCCAGAGAGCATACGACCTGGCGCTGTCCGCTGCCGCTGTGCGTTTATTTCCTTTACTTTTTGTACCACTTCAAACAATCTTGCCCGTCCGGGGATTCCATAGGATTTGAGCGACGGCGAAACAGCAAGGCAAATGGTCTTTTCTGTTCGACTGGAGTCGGCGACTACGAGGTTAGTGTTCATGGGGTCAAGACCGCGCTCAACGCACTCAACGGAGGCATAAAAAGACTTCAGATCGATTGCAATATAAAAGCGATTCTTTTTGGCCATGCCATTTCACCTCTGCTATCGAGAATGATATTGCGACCCTCCACAACATACAACCTGCTCTCACAACCTGGGAACATGTCTACCATATCGGCAATATAGATTAAATCACTGTCAAGATTATATGATTCTGAGCCAGTCACGTCTGCCGTACAGGATTCTTTCGACGTCAACCACCTTGTTCTTCTCATCGATGGAAAAGAATATAACATGGTTTTTTACGGTTAGCTTCCTGTATCCCATTTGGGATAGGCGCCCGTCTGCGACAAGCGGACAGCGCTGCGGCATATCCGACAGACCCGCCATCGCTTCTTCGAGAAGCTCCATCATATGGAGCGCCGATATGGGCGCGGACAGTTGAGAAGCAATATACCGAACAATGTCCCTGAGGTCGTTTTCGGCCGGTTCAGATACATCCACCCTATATTTGGTCATGAGATATATCCCGTTTGATATCTTTCATGACCTCTTGAAGCGGACGTTTCTTACCCGTTTTGACAGCCGCCCTGCCTTCGTCAAGCAGACGATAGAGTTCCAGCTTGCCGCTGAGCGCTTCGTAAGTCTCAATACTCATAACCACCAAATCCCCCCGTCCGTTTTTTGTAATAAAGACAGGTTCGCGGCTTTCATGGCAGAAGGTGGAGATATCGTTATAGTTATTACGCAGGTCGGTACTGGATTTTATATTTGGCATAGCGTTTACCTCCTTGGATAAATCTAAAGATATTATACCCGAATTTCTTTAGATTATCAACAGTTTTTGGTTGCACGATATTTTTAGAATTTATTTATATTTTATAATTCATTAATCTATACTTAATGAGTTTCTTATATAATTTAACTGGTTTGCCTGTGTAAATTTTATATTAACGGGGGAAAAATCAATGAGTAAAAAAGTATTGATCGTTGGCGGCGTGGCAGGAGGAGCGTCAGCTGCCACAAGACTGAGAAGGCTGGATGAAAATGCGGAAATCATATTGTTTGAAAGGGATGAATATATTTCCTTTGCAAATTGCGGCCTGCCATATTATATCGGCGAAACAATAAAAAGCAGGAGTAAACTTATTGTTCAAACCCCTGAGAATATTAAAGCCAGTTTTAATATCGATGTCAGAAATAACAGTGAAGTCATGAGTATAGATCCCCGCAATAAGAAGGTTACTGTTAAAAGCAAGCTCCAGGGTACCTACGAAGAGGGCTATGACTATTTAATACTATCACCGGGCGGTAAAGCCGTAAGGCCCAACATTCCCGGGATCAACAGCGAAAAGATCTTCGGACTGAGAAACATCCCCGACACTGACGCCATCAAGGCTCATGTGGATCAACAAGGCGTCAATAGCGCTGTAGTTATCGGCGGCGGTTTTATCGGCGTTGAAATGGCGGAAAACCTGAGAGAAAGAGGTCTGCAAGTTACCCTGGTGGAGGCTGTTCCCCACATCCTGGCCCCATTTGATTCTGATATGGTGGTTTTGGCTGAAAAGGAACTGGTGGAAAACGGCGTTGAGCTAAAATTGGGGGACGGGGTTCAATCCTTTGCCGAAGTTGCTGATCAGGTCCAGGTGACCTTAAACAGCGGCGCCCAGATCAAGACAGACATGGTTATTCTCTCCATCGGCGTGGCGCCGGATACTGCTTTCCTCAAAGACAGCGGGCTGGCATTGGGGCCCAGGGGCCACATTATTGTAAATGAAAAAATGGAAACTAATCTAGAAGACATTTATGCTGTTGGAGACGCCATCGAGGTAGTTGACTACATTACCAAACAGAAGGCCGCCATTGCCCTGGCAGGCCCCGCCAATAAACAAGCCAGAATAGCCGCTGACAATGTGGCCGGTTTGCAGCCAACTTATCAGGGGACGCAAGGGACTTCCATTCTAAAGATATTCAGCTTAACAGCCGCCAGCACAGGGGCAAATGAAAGGACGCTGCAAAGAGCTAATTTGCCTTACAAGGTGATTCATATCCACCCGTCATCACATGGTACCTATTATCCCGGGGCAAAACCAATGGCCCTTAAACTGATCTTTAATGATGCCGGCCGGGTTTTAGGCGCCCAGGCCATCGGCTATGAGGGCGTGGACAAGAGAATTGACGTAATCGCCGCTGCCATCAGGTTTAACGGCACTGTGGACGATTTGGCCGGGCTTGAACTGGCTTATGCCCCGCCCTACTCCTCAGCCAAAGATCCGGTTAATATGGCCGGTTTTGTCGCTCAGAACCTTTTGTCGGGAAAAACCCAGGTGATTACCGGCCGGGATCTTGATAATTACAGCGAAGACTATGTGCTTTTAGATGTCCGCACTCAAGAAGAATTTGAAAACGGGCATATGGCAGGCGCGGTAAATATCCCTCTGGACAGTTTAAGAAAAAGGATCAACGAATTAGATAAAAATAAAACCATTATCACTTACTGCCTGGTGGGCGTAAGAGGCTATTCAGCGGAAAGGATCTTGAGGCAGCGCGGCTTCACAGCGTTAAATCTTACAGGTGGCTATAAAACCGCCAGAATGCTGAATTATAATCCCACGGCACATAGTGCCGATGATGACGGCGGCGGGGCCAATCCGCCTGCCCATAAAACAGTTGCCCCGGACCCGCAAGCGGAAAAAAAAACTGGTGAAAATGAACCAGGCCCCTGTGATCAAGAATTAGACGCCTGCGGCCTCTCCTGCCCGGGGCCGCTGCTGCAGGTTAAAGCAAGTATGGATGGCTTAAAAGACGGCCAGGTACTGAAAGTCACGGCCTCAGATCCGGGGTTTTATGAAGATATAAAAGCCTGGTGTAAAAGGACCAATAACGAATTAGTGGAGCTGGCAAAAGCCTCGGGAAATGTAATTGCTTTTATAAGAAAAAACCCCCAAAGTGAACTAACGGGTCAAAACACAGCGAACTTGCCGGTGAAAGACAACAAAACAATTATAGTTTTCAGCGGAGAACTGGATAAAGCCTTTGCCTCCTTTATCATCGCCAACGGCGCCGCCGCAATGGGTAAAAAAGTGACAATGTTTTTCACCTTCTGGGGGCTCAACATACTGAGAAAGCCGGAGAAGGTCGCTGTTAAAAAAGTACTGGTCGACTCCATGTTCGGCATGATGATGCCCCGGGGTACGAAAAAGCTTAAAATCTCCAATATGAACATGATGGGCCTGGGCACTATGATGATGAAAAAGGTAATGAGGGATAAAAACGTTTCATCGCTGGAAGAATTGATTCAGAGTGGCATAGACAGCGGCATAGAAATGGTAGCCTGCCAGATGTCTATGGACGTAATGGGCATTAAATTGGAAGAGCTTATTGACGGGGTAAAAGTAGGCGGCGTAGGATACATGCTCAGCGAAGCGGAAGACTCCAACGTAAATCTCTTTATCTAAATCAAAGATCCGTCAAAGTCAAAACTATTTTACAATATATAGATTTTGTTGTCTGTAGAAGCATATTGAAAAATGACTTTGACGGATCCCTGTTATCTAAATTAATTTACACATTTTTTACCTGATCTGTGCGGTAAATTAACATTCATGGTTTAGAATAACAATAAAAGGAGGTGTACAGAAATAAAACTTGCAGCAGATTTACACATTCATACCATTGCCAGCGGCCACGGATACAGCACTATCAAGGAAATAGTTGAAGTCGCCCAAGAAAAGCAGCTTAAAATGGTGGCGATAACCGATCATGGTTTGCAAATGCCGGGAGCGCCGCACTTGTACCATTTCACTAATCTGGTATCATTGCCCCGGGTGATGCAGGGAGTCGAAGTTTTAAGGGGAGTAGAAGCCAACATTATGGATCACGAGGGCAGCATTGATATGCCTGAACGAGTGCTGTCTGAACATCTAGACATCGTTTTGGCGGGTTTTCACGAATTTACAGGGTATACTGGGAGCACTGCCGGGGAAAATACCCGGGCTATGGTAGCAGCGATTAAAAACCCTTATGTCCACATCATTACTCATCCCGGCAATCCAAAATTCCCCGTTAATGTGGAAGAAGTAGTCCTGGCCGCCAAGCATTACAACAAGGCTTTGGAGCTTAATAACAGTTCATTTTACGTCCGGCCTGGCAGCAGCCCAATTTGCAGCCAGTTCGCCAGAATGGCTAAAAAGCATAACATTCTTGTAGCTATTAATAGTGATGCTCATATTTGTTACAACGTAGGCGAAAATGCCAAAGCAGTGGACTTAGCATTAAAGGAGGGTATCCGCAGGCGCCAGATTCTTAATTCCTCTGCTCAAAGTATTAAAGAATTCCTGCTCTATCACAAACAACATTCACAGCAGTTAGCCCAAGTTCATTAGATCAAACCCGAGATCAAACCCGGCAGAGACTTAAAATCAATGCTCACACTGCCGGACTTTCAATTAGAAAATAATTTGAAAGCCAGTTGAGCTGCACTTAATCGACTTTTAAATTCATATAAATTTTAAATCTATTCACCCACCAGCTCCTCTTCCTTAGACAGGAGACAAATAAAATGTCTCCTGTCTTTGCTTTGTGCAGGAAAAACCCCGTCAGTAATGGAATCTAACGGGGTTCTGCTTCCCACCCGCTATATAATCGCCCCTCGTGGCGCACGGACTGTCCCTTATCCGGAAGTCAGCAGGTAATTCCTCACACCTTTTTTGTTTATTTCTATCAGCGCCCCCTGGAGCAAACCCTGCTCGTAGGCGCTGCCCGGGTTTATTCCCATTGTTTTCTTTAAGCGCTGCATCCCTCTGGCTTCGTGAATATGCCCGAAAAGCCCTAGCATGGGCTGGTGGCTGTAAATAAAGTCGCGTACAGCCTTACTGCCCACGGGCACCAACGACTGTCCGGCGAATTTGGGACGCAGGTTTTCGTCCAGTTCGGCGGCATCGTCCAGGCCGGACCCGTAAGGCGGGCCGTGAAAGTTGCAGATTAGCCGCTTGAAGTCCCTGACCAGAGGCAGCATTTTTTCCAGGCGCGCCAGCAGTTGATCATCGGGCTCTTCCCTGAAGGTATTCCAGGGAGTGGGATTGCACCAGCCGGTGCTGATCAACTGGCAGT
The DNA here is from genome assembly GCA_028709235.1 of Desulfotomaculaceae bacterium. Lineage (GTDB taxonomy): Bacteria > Bacillota > Desulfotomaculia > Desulfotomaculales > Pelotomaculaceae > Syntrophopropionicum. Next base: position 17,875 of record JAQVXL010000026.1, on the reverse strand, counting down.
TCTCAGCCAGGTCGAAGGCCTGTCCCTCCGCAGAGGTAATATACGGCGACTGTTCCAGCAAATCGTCAATTTCAAACATATCGTCATTTCCCGGGCATACGAATACCTTGATCCCGGTATCCTTCAGTTTGCTCTCGGCGAAAGCGAGCCAGTCCTCGAGGCGCTTCAGGGCTTTTTGGGTAAAGAGCGCCTCGCGCTCTTCGGGGTGTTCCCTGTAATAGTCAATCTCTTCCGGTGTAAAGCGCACCGGATAATACCCTTTATCCGCAATCATTTTTTCAGCCTGGCGCACTTCTTCTTCTGATTGTAAAATCTGTTTATTTTCCATAAAATCAAAGTGAAAGCCGTCCTTTTGTTTGATAAACGGGATAATGGCTTTCCCCGTCATGTCCCCGCCCAGGATCAGGACTTCGGACCGGTAATACTTCCCGGCGTTAATGAACTTTTTCCAGCAAACATCGGACCCATGAACATCGGTGGCAAAAAATACAATCACTATACAACCAACTCTCTTTTTAGTAAACTAACTATTCCACAGGAATTTCCCCGTAGATCTTTTCAAGGTCAATACCCTGCTTTTTGCGCAGCCCCTTGGCCGAGATATAGACTATCAGCGAGATAAGATATAAGACACCCATGTACATATACGACTTGACGTTGGCCAGCCCGTATACATCCTCAATCAGCCAGGCTTTAAACACCCAGGCCATAAAGGCCAGGAAGACAACCCCGCAAATTGTGATCAGAGGTATTCCCAGTACCTTGTATTTGGCCACGGGAGACGATTCATACATTTCCTTGTGCTTATACGGCAGTATGACGGCGGCAATAGCCGTGAAAACATAGGTCACGGAAATAACCAGGGTGGTGGCCAGGGTCCATTCCACAAACGATTCAGAATAGGCGTAAATCGTACTGACGATTAAAGACGGCACCGCCATCACCATCAGGGCGTTGATGGGGCTCCTGGTTTTGGGTGAAACCCTGGAGATCCATTCGGGCAGCAGCCGATCGAAGGCTGCGGCGAAAATGACCCGGGTGGAGGAGAGGAAAACCGTACCGCACCAACCGAAAAACCAGGCGCTCATGGCCACAATCAGAATGAGCTGCAGCAGCGCGCTGTCGGTAAGGAAGCTGGCCAGCAAGGCGGGATACGGGAATATCGGCAGCGGCGAGTCGCCCATATAAAAAGCGTAGTTGGCGGCGTGGAACCATTCCCATCCGACACTCTTGTTCAGGATGGCGAAGAAAATTATGGCCAGAACGGTAACACCAATCAGGGCGGAAACCATACCTGTAAGGTTGCGGCGGAATTCGCCGGCCCCCCTGATTTCGCCGTAGAGGTTTGCTCCCCAGTTGGCCCACATGTTCCAGAACAGCAGCATGGGAATCAGAGCCAGGCTGGGGATAATGGCCATATTCGACCAGGCCACCGGCGTATATCCGTCCGCAGCGGTCTGGGTCAGGATCTGCTGGTAGGCATTGACGCTGTCACCGCCAAAAATGCTGGACACATAGTGGTTGAAGCCGGCTATAAACTGGGCGTTGGTTTTTAACAGCAGCAACGCCAGCATTAAGATAAAGCCTCCAATTGCAACAAAAAAGCAAAATTTTTGGAAGCGGGCGTACCATCTCATACCGAAGCTGATAATGATAGAGGCCAGTACAATAACGGAAGCGCAGCAGAATAGAACCCCGGCCTGGGTATTAAGCCACAGGGCGGCGTTGACAAAACTTCCGCTGCCGGATATTTCGCTGAGTATGGCCAGGAACGGCTGGTAAACATTCCAGCAAAGCATGGTGCCGTACAGGGGCACCCAGTGCCAGAGGATCACTACCCAGCCGGTAAAGGCAACAACAAAACCGATCCCGCTGCCCAGGATCCTGCTTTGCCAGATATAATCCCCTCCGGAACGGGGTATTATAGAAATCATCGAAGCGTAGACAACGATCATAAAAATTAGAAAGATAGCAGCGATAATCATTGCCGGAATCATGTGCGCATCCGGCAGCCACACCGAAAAGCTAAAAATATAAAATCCAAGTGTTACCAGGTTAATGGAAAAAAAGGCGTAAATAAACGCATCAAATACGGACCACGACCTGACCAGGCCGGTGGCATTTCTAACAAACAGGTTGTCGTTCTTCAAATTTTTATCACACCTCCAAGAGAATTATGTCACTGCCCTACCTTTGCACCTCCTCCGGCAGTTCATACCAGGGTACCTTTTCGCCTACCATTGATCTCATCTTCCACTTCAACTTTTTCGGGGCTTTCTCTACCTTATTGACAAGATGGCGAAACCTGCTGACTACAATATCCATATCTTCGTCTTCAAGTTTGAGTTTCGGTAGCGTCTCAACCAGTTTATCGACGTTTAGAGAAAAAGTCTTATAAAGACCCCAGTCATTGCTGCAGAGATCGGCTATCTGCAAATAGCTGACAGCACTGTCGTCTTCAGTTACCTCGTTATTGAGCATAAGGGCGCTGAGGTCAATAATGTCTTTGTAATTCATTTCAACAATTTGAATTTTCGTTAAGAGGAGTTCCGCCCTGGGGATAGTATAGGGCTCTACTAGCAAGCGGTTTTTGAGAGGAATATAATGGCACATGCGGAAATCTCCAACGAAGATATCCATCTGCCGCTGATTCTCAAGGTCGTAGTACAACTGTCTTTCATGTCCGTTATACGTATTAAAGGAGATATTGGGCTCGTACCCCATCTGTTTCAGGAACTTTGCAACTTTTGGCCCGCTGTCTTGATCCACCACCAGATCAATGTCGGAGTAATCTCTTTTAAACACTTCCGGCTCTTTTTCTGTGTGCATATTTACTGCCACACCACCCAGCAGGCGCAGAATAATGTTCTGCTTTTCTGCCTCTTCAATCAAACGCAGCGCTTCTTCAACCGGTTCTCGAATAATCCTTGAACCCACAATTTACACTCCCAACTTTCTTAATAGTTTTTAAGTAGTTAGCGAATAATAATCGGCTGCAAAACAATGTTCTTTAGTTTGGGTCTCTCCCTCGCGAAATTTGCTCCGGAGCGCCAATCAGGCGCTACTTTATGTTTGCATTTAAAATTTTATACCTCATCTTGCCAGGTGTCAACTTCATATTGACAGTTAAAGTTGCCTGCAACCCAATTGTCAACATAAAGTTGGTTGATGTATAATAACAAAAATGGGACTTTATTCTGATCGATACGAGCCGAAAAAATTCTTTCTTTTTTTATTCACTGACCAAAGCAGAGGAGGATGATTAGATGTTTATGCGCTTTGAAAGGATGCACAGGCCCAAAAGTTTTGAAGTTCCTACGGTGATGAAAAATGGCATTGGAATTATTAGTCTTCTGGGTGAAGAACAAAAAAAACTCGGGGTCTCAAAACCGCTGATCGTGACCGATGCGGGAGTAGTAAAAGCAGGCTTGCTTAACCCGGTAATAGCAAGTTTGAAAGAAGCAGGACTTCCCTATGCTGTTTACGACCGTGTTGTCGCCAACCCCCCCCTTGACTGTGTGGCCGGCGCCACTGAGATGTACCTGAAAGAACGCTGTGACGGTTTAATTGCTGTGGGCGGCGGCAGTTCTATGGATACCGCTAAGGCCGCCGGCGTGGAAATTGCCCACGGCGAGCCGGTTCTTAATTACGAGTGTGCAGAGGGAAAAAAGGAACTCACCAAACGCATTCCCAAACTGACTACCATACCGACTACGGCCGGGACCGGCAGCGAGGTAACCCAGTGGGCGGTTATTACCGACCCCGCCAGGGAGTACAAGTTTAATGTGGGCGGCCCTTTGATTGCAGCCCATTTGGCCGTTGTAGACCCGGAATTACACGTTTCCATGCCCCCTTTAGTAACCGCAGGGACCGGCATGGACGCGCTCTGCCATGCCATCGAGTGCTACACCTGTCATTACGCGCAGCCTGCTACTGATGCTGTGGCGCTGCTGGCTATTGAATATTGCGCCAAATACCTGCGCCGCGCCTTTGCTAATGGCAACGACATCGAGGCGCGCTACGGTATGGCTATGGCTGCCCTTTTGGCCGGACTGTCCTACGGCAGTGAAAGCGCCGGGGCCGTACATGCCATGACCCAGACCCTGGGCGGCATTGTTCCGGTTGCCCACGGGCCTGCCGTAGCGGTGACCCTGGCCCCGGTGATGGAATATAACTGGATGGGTGAGCCTGAAAAATTTGCCCGGATTGCCCTGGCCCTGGGAATTAATACCCACGGCATGTCACTGGAACAGGCTTCTTTGTCTGCTGTGGATTATATCTACGAACTGGTAGACGAACTGGAAATACCCTCCCTCCAAGAACAGGGTGTTTCCCCCGACTTGATTCCCAGGCTGGCCGAAGAAGCCTATAAGGACCCGCAAACTACCGGCAATCCCCGGGATATCGATGTAAAAGGCTATCAACAAATCTACCGGCAATGCTTCAACATGGACTAAAACTAAGTTTAAGACAGATGGGGGGTTGTTGCATGCGCGCTGTGATCTACAGCAAATTTGATCTCTGCAGCGGCTGTAATATTTGCCGGATGATCTGTTCTGAAATAAAAACCGGCGGGACAAACCCGCGCCTGGCGCTTTTAAATCTGGAAAAACACGGGCTTGTTAACCGGCCTGTGGTTTGCGCTCAGTGTCAGAACGCTTTTTGTCTTAAGGTCTGCCCTGTGGGGGCCATTTACCGCCAGGAGGACAGCGGGACTGTGCTTATTGACGGACCCAAATGCACCGGCTGCGGTTTATGTGCCGAAGCCTGCCAGATTAACACAATTGTTATGGATCAGCAGGAGGGTATTGCCCGCAAATGTGACCTTTGCGGCGGCGATCCGGCCTGTGTCAGGTACTGCCCCACCGGCGCCCTGGAGTTGGTTGCACTGGGAGGGGACAAAGATGAATAACGGCTATTTCGATAAATTTTTAATGATCGATCTTTCCTCGGGAAACAGCCGGGAGGCGGTTGTGCCAGATTGGCTGAAAGCAAGCTTTGTGGGAGGTAAAGGTTACGGACTGAAACTTCTTTACGACCTGACGCCTCCTCAATGCGACCCTCTGGCTGCAGACAATGTTTTAATGTTTATGACCGGCCCGCTTACCGGGACGCTGGCCCCGTCCATGCGTGCCTGTGTGGTAACCAAGTCACCACTCACCGGCGCCCTGCTGGATTCATACTTCGGCGGCTCCTTCGGGCCGGAAATAAAATACTGCGGCTACGACGGCATTATCATCACCGGCAGAGCCAGTGAGCCGGTTTACCTGCGGGTTGATGACGGACGCGTGGAAATCCGGCCGGCTCGCCAATTATGGGGAATGAATACCCTGGAAGTCAACCACGCGATTAAAGGAGAGCTCCAGGACGACAGTGTTAAAATAGCAAGCATCGGCCCCGCAGGCGAAAATATGGTCAGTTTTGCCCTTATCTCCTGCGAATATAACCGGCAGGCCGGCCGGGGCGGCGCCGGCGCTGTAATGGGCTCCAAGAACCTCAAGGCCGTTGCCTTAAGAGGGAGCAAGCCGGTCAAGGTGAGCAATCAAAGTAAATTCCTGGAAGATGTGGCCCTGGCTTACCGCGAATTAAGAGACAGTCCCGATATACAGGATATGACGCTGCACGGAACCGCCTCTTCGGTGCCCTTTGCCAATGAAACCGGTGTATTGCCAAGACGCAACTATCTTGACGGTACCTTTGCAGGCGCCGTCGAAATCAGTGATTTTGGCCAGAATAAACATTTGTGGCTGAGAAGCGACGCCTGTACGGGCTGCCCGATCCGCTGCAGCAAGGTGGGGTATTTGCGCTCCGGACGCTACCGTGGAACAGTTTCTGACATTGTCGAATACGAAACTGCCGCATTGCTGGGTTCCAATCTGGAAATCAGCGACGTGAAGGCGGTCACTCACCTGGCTCACCTTTGTGACACCCTCGGGCTGGACTGCATGTCGGCGGGCGGGGTACTCGGTTTCGCTATGGAGGCTGCAGAAAAAAACTTGCTGCCGCAGCAACAGGTTCGTGGACATGAGATCAAGTTTGGAAGTGTGGAAGCTGCGGAAAGCTTGCTCCGGGCAATTGCCTTGCGGGAGGACGGACCCGGCAGCCTGCTGGCGGGCGGAGTGCGCCGGGCTGCAGAAAAACTGGGTGCGCAGGCAAAGCAATTTGCTGTACACATCAAGGGCCTGGAAACACCGGCCTGGGGACCCAGGGGGGCTACAGGCATAGCTCTGTCGCTGATGACTGCCGACCGCGGCGGGTGTCACCAGCGGGGCATGCCTCTCGGTGAGGACCTGGGGGGCGCCCCCTGGCAGGGCCGTCAGGTGGACAGGTTGGCCGTCACCGGCAAGGCGGAGATTGTCATCCATAAACAGAATTACCTGGCCGCGCTGGATACTTTCGTCAAGTGCGACTTCGGCGCCTTTGGCATCAGCCCCGCCACTTATTTAAAACTCTACCACAGCTGCACCGGGCAGAGTCTGGAAAATGAAGAAGGGCTACAGACGCTGGGAGCCAGGATTTGGAACATGGGCCGGCTGTACAACCTGCGCGAGGGGGTGGATCCCGCTCAGGATACCCTCCCGCCGCGCTTCAGGGAACCGCTTCCCAGCGGCCCCTGCAAGGGGCACCGCTTTACCCGGGATGATCTCGACACTATGCTTGACGAATACTACCAGTTGCGGGGCTGGACCGAAAAGGGCCTGCCGGCGGAAGAAACACTGAAAAAACTGCAGCTGCCAGACACAAAAAACAAATTTTCATTTTCATGAGTAAAGCCAGGGGGGACTGCCCCCCTGAACTTTACTCTCCTTTTGTCATACTATGTCAGGAGGACTGTCCCTCTAGCATTTAAACCTGGCAGCCAAACCTGGTAAAATACCAATTATCATCCCGGCTGCGCAGTTTGAACAGCTCTTTGCGCTTCTCGCTGACATCACTGTCAGTGAGCTGCGCCATAATTTTCCCAAAACCGGATAGGCCCCGATAATGGTCAATGACCCGCCCGGCCCGCTCGCTGTTAAAGTGGAGCAGGGCCAGCCGCAGGCGGTTGTAAATCACCTGCGGCACTGCCACATGATAGGGGTGGCTGTTCCGGAACAGATGGTACACTACGGCTTCAGGCTGCAAAACACAATCATACCCCAGCAGCCAGGTGCGCAGACTGATCTCCAGGTCTTCGCTGCCCCATCTGCTCATCCCGCTTTCGTATCCGCCAATCTTTTCAAAAATCCTCCTGCTGATCACCTGGCAGCCGCCGGGAAGAATGGGCACCGGGTAAGGAGTATCAGACTGCCGGGGCAGCCAATCCATTTCAAGACT
>JAQVXL010000026.1:0-10458 GCA_028709235.1 Desulfotomaculaceae bacterium | reverse complement strand
GTTGGCACTACCGTTGGCACTACCGTTGGCACTACCGTTGGCTCTATCGTCGGCCTTAGCGTCGGTCTAATGGTTGGCAGGATCCGGCCGCCGGCGGGGACGGCAAACCAGCACACAGGTATTGACTGAACGCCCAGATCCGGGGCTTTGATGATAATGGCAAACTGTCCGGCAGATGCCTCAGGCAGAGGTTCACGGGTCGGGCGCGGCTCAATAACCGGCACACCAGTTTCATCAAATATCCTGACCAGCGGATACAATACCTGCCCGGCAAACTCTAACGCAGGGCCGTATTCCACATAACCCTTGTGAGCGATCCCCACTTGCACAAAAAACAGGCTGTTGTCAAAACCTGAATCAATTATGGCCGCACCCTGGCCTTTTTCATTAGTCTCAATAGTTACCCGCCCCGTTCTGGCGGCAGGGGCCGGCGCGCCTGCGGAGGCATTGATCGTTACACTACTGCCGGCCTCATCCGGAACCAGACTGACATTTTTCCCGGCCACCAGGTTGACCGCCCCGCCAGGGTTTTGCAGGACAGTCTGCCCGTCCACCTGTATTCCGGTCAGGGCTCTGTTCCACCTGTTTCCATCGGCGTTGGAAAGGTGTTTATCCGGGGCCCTGTCACGGAGTGCAGCGGGGTCATAGGGCGCCGGGTTAGTCTGGGCATGCTGGGTTTTATGGGGGTTTCCTGTTTCCCCGGAATGAGTCTCGCCAATGCGGATCACATTTGTGTTATTATCCGGATTTATCGTAATGCTGTTATTCCCTGCTAAATCCACATTACCCCCGGGGTTGGACACCCCATCGATACTGACCAGGGCGCCAATCTGGGCGGCGGAGGTGTCATGGGGGTTGTCTGCATCACCCAGGTGGTCTCCCAGACTTTTTTTCAGGCAGGTAAACAGGTAATGTAAGAGGGGGTTGTGGTAAACAATATCCCTAAAGCTCCTGGTTTCAGACTCAAGCACGCTGACTTCATTTCCGGCCCTCTTCAGCACGGCCAGCAGTACTCTCGGATCCTGGCCCGCCAGATAAGGCCGCACCAGTTCATCACCGGGCTCCCAGTTGATCGGCTCTCCTGCTGCCGGCCCGGGAACAGCCTCAGGCGGGTCCGCACTGACCAGTATTTCAAAACACTCCTGGATCCTGTTGCTGCAGCAGGCTTCAGCACCGGCTGCAGAATTAGCCATACACGGTACCGGCTCTTTTTCACATTCTTTGTACTTGATATAAAGATAATTCAGGCCCTCCTGGCAATTCCCGCCGGCGGCCAGGCGGCCGGTGCGGCTGACGATGATCTCGTTGCCGCAGCAGTCTAAAGCAGCGCCTTTCGCCAATTCCACGGTGAGTTTCCCGTCACTTTCCAAATGGGCTTCTTTAACTTCCAATCCGCAGGCAATACCTACCCCATGCATCAACCGGTTGATTAACCGGCCTTTCTGCATATAATAGCTTTGCTCTGTCTCAAAATCTCTTACTGTAAGCAGTTTACCGTAAAAATACCGGTTTCTCTCAAAGGAATCAAGCCGGCAGTCTGCCATTACAAGCCCTCCTTTATGTAATAGTAATATTCCTGTTAAGTTAACCTGGTATCCCAGCCCAGTCTGGCCCGTCTGGCGATCTGGCCGGCTTCGTCCACATCTTCTAAAACCGTGTCCCTGGGCATCATTGAGCCAACATCCAGGCGCAGAGCAGGTTTGGTCAGACAGCTGTTTACACCCAGATAGGTATGCCGGTCCAGGTAAATCCAGGGCTGTAAAGGCACCACCTGAGCCCTGGTATACGCTGGCTTTTCTGCAGCAATGATCCGCCGTACAGCCTGGCTGTCCTGTTCCTGATTAATTTGAAAGGGTTTTAACAGCAACGTAAATGAATAAGGGTCATCGCCATAGAGCCTGCTTAGCAATTCCCGGAACTCTGCCCCCGCATCAGCGCATTTGAGCTGAAATTGCTCCACGATAAACGGTTTGTCTCCTGTGTAAACCTTGATCATCCCTTCTATCCCCCTGCGGGTGCCCCGGATCTTAAATAAGCCGGGGGCTTTTTTAATTAACAGCCTGAGCTTATCTTCCGGCCAGTTTTCATCCGCGGCTATAGCTAACCACGACCCCAGCCAACGCAGAAAATCACCGCTGACATAATCAGCGTCAAGAAACCTTTCACTGCGCCCAATTTGCGCCTCCATTTGGGAAAAGAAGGTTTCAAACAAGGAGAGAAACCGTTCCAAAAAGTCCCGGCCTGGCTCGTTTTCCTGGTAAACAGCCGGTAAATACCGCAAGTAGGAGGTCCGCGGGAAATAAGCCCGGACGCTTTTCAGCAGCGGCGTTTGGCCCTGAGTACCGGTGAGCTCGATCCGCAGCCATAGATAGCGGCCTGGCTGCCCCCGGATCAGGGCATCCTGCGGGTTAAGCAGCGGGGCGGACCAGGGCAGCTGCTCCAGGACAGCCGCCCTGGCGGCCAGGTCACTGTCCAGCCTGCCCGCCGGCGAAACTGTCAGATCATCTATATTGATTTTGTGGCCGCTGATGATGAATTCCTTTTTATTGGCAATCAGATAACGCACTTTTACCTGGGTATTATCCGGAATTTCAGCATCCAGGACCAGTTTGTGCCACTTTGTATCAGGAGCGGCGGCGGCCAAAGCCCGGGAAAAATAGATTCCATTGGGCAGGGGGCGCTGCTCCGGATTTAATATTATTAACTCCCGGCTGTCCTGCTCATAGATGTAGACCCGGTCCTGCTGGTCTATTTGCAGTTTTCCGGCATACCCCTGATAAGAGGGCGCCAGGCCCAGAAATTCGCCTGCTGCACTGAATTTATGTATAAAATGCCCGTTCTTGCTGGCTCCGGGCGCCGGTTGTCCTTCCCCAATGAACAGATTACCGGCGCCGTCAACCCCGATGCCCCGGGGCAGCTCCGGGCTGGTCAGGCGTTTTTCCCACACCTGGCTGCCGGCCGGCAGAAATTTCAAAACCCGGTTACCGCCGGTTTCCAGGACAATAATTGATTCGTCCGGAGCAATATAAAAATCCACTGCTTCATTTAAACGGCCGGCTTCAACAGCAGCAGATAAATGCACCTTGAGGTCAAAGTCATCAACCAGCCGGCCTGACCGGTCAAACTTAACAATGGCGGCCCGGCCCCCGGCCGGTACCGTCATCCGGCCGCCGGCATTGCCACTACCCTCCTGGAGATCATCGGGTGTCAGTACGTAAAGGCTGCCATTTTGGGCCGCTCTGATTGTTACCGGCATAAAATCGTGGTATGGGGCGCCGGCAATCCATCTTATTTGCCAGTTTATTTCCGCCAGGGCCAATATTTTCTTTTGGGCCCTTCCGGCGATGAAAATTGTCCCCGGCGCATAGGCTATACTTTCCGGTCTGGAGAACAAACGCCAAATGCAGTCTACCGGTTCGGCCCATTTCTGGATCAAATCATAAAGCCACAAGGAGCCGGTGCGATCAAGGAAATAAAGCCGGCTGCAGGGCCCTGCTGTAAAATCGATAATCTCCGGCCGGCCGGGGAAAAACCCGCCACCTGTCACCGTTTCCTTGCTATATTCCCTGGTTTCCTGGAGCTGCAGGCCTGCTGCAGTGATATCCAGGCCCACCGGCAGGCCCTGCTGCCAGGCAGTTCCTGTGTTTAACGCCAGAAACTGAAACTCTTCCAGACCCGGTTTAGGCATCATATCTCTCCCTTTCTGGAGCAGGCCTGGCCGGGAGCGATTATCTCCACTTCATGCTCGCCTGAATAAACCAGGCTCTGGAGCGGTATGGCATAGTTTCCCTGCCCATCGGGCTTTATTCCGTCCCCCTGGGCATTTAAAACTACTTCTTGCACATAATCAACACCCGCTATTTTTTCCAGCAGCTCAAAAATTTCCGATTTATAGATGCTGCGGCCAAATTGCCAGCCGCTGCCCGCAGGCCCGCCTGTGAGCGGGTGTAAAAAAGCCGCCAGGGCTTCCTTAACCTTGATCAAAAGCTGACCGGCATTGGCCTCTGGCCTGCTCACCACGCCGGCGCTGACCCGGACCTCCACATAATCGGGCGGTCTTACCTCCAACTCCGTGGTAATCAACCTGTGCCGGTCCAGATGACGGCGGACATTACTGATAAACCCGCTGCTGGGCAGGGGCTTGCGGGTATCACTAAAAGGCGCCACCACCACAGTAACTGCTGCCGGAACCGGCTCACCAGGAGCGCCGGCCGGGCCAGACTGATAAAGGGGGATGGCTTTGGCCCGGGCTACCCTGACGCCGGGAGTGGCGCAAGCAAGACGCTCATAATCCTGGGAGGTAACAGCCCGGAAGCCCTGGCGCCAGTTTCTGCGGGCTCTGATTTGCGCTTCCTCCAGGGACTCTGCGGCAGCGCCGCCCGCAGCCTGCTGCCCGTTTTCCACCTGCAGCCGCCCCGCAACCCCCGGCGGCCCGGCTATTTTATTAACTGCCCCCGGCAGTACATTTCCTGCCTCACCGCCCCCGGCACAATAAGATACCAGGCGGATATTCAGCAATTCTTGATTAGCCGGCGCAGGTGGTATGGCCCCATTGCTGCCGTCCCCGAAAATAATCTGCCCCTGCTCCGGGTCCAGGATAAAGTGCTTATCGCCGGGACCCGAAGCGTCAAAGTCAGCAACAGCCAGCCAGTCCTCCCAGCACAGCTGTCCGGGACCGTCCGGCAGCTCCCGGCCTACCTGAAGGATTGTATTCCTGGCCACCACAGGGACCGCCGGCACTGTAAACCTCTGGTGCGGCAAGCCGCTGCTCCTGCCGATCAGGCCTTGCACAGCCCACTGGGGCTGATAAGAGATCAGGCGCATATTTTTGCGCCCCCGCCGGGGAACCTGATCTGGGCCATGATCAGTAAAAATAACCGTGATGACATGCTCAGTTGCTTTTTTTTCAATCCGGCAGTCCGGCCAATCATACCAGAGACCATTGTCGTCCAGGGCCTGCACATAATTAGAACCGGACAGGGCCAGGCTGGTGGCGGCAAAACTGTATTTTTTGCAGCAGCCTGTCCTGGTAAAGGTTAAGACTTCACTAAAGGTCTCCTGCTGTACAGCAGCAACCGTATTCAGCATCACCCTGTTCAGCCGGGGCGGTTGTTCGAAACCCGCCTGGCGAACTGTAGCCCTGATCCAGCAGCAGCTGGCCGGGAAGGGGTTGATCTGCCGGGCCGCCATGTCGCCGGGCGCCAGAAAATAGATCCGGCCGCTATTATAGAGCATGCCGGTTTCATCTTTAATTATTTTCAAGGGGGCCCAGGCGCCGGGGGTATTCTGCCGGCCTTTTTTAAAATACTCCCACTCAATGATTCCGGAGGGAACTTTCCGGCGGCTGCCCCTGGCCTCACCAGACTCTGCAAAAACACTGCAGGTCAGGCTGACCGGACGGCGGGCCGGAAAAGGCCGGTCTTCACTGAACCCCAGGTACAGGGCGCTTCCCTGCTCCGCTCTCTGGCCAAAAGCCAGGTAAGACAATCCCGGCTGGTTGTTGGCCCCGGTCTGATCGGTCCAGCCTGCCGGGGCAAAGCTGATGATTTTTTCTATTTGGGCCGGGACCACTGTCAGCGGCTCACGGGTCTCAAAAATCAACTGGTCCGCTAGAAGACGGGTCCCCTTTGGTACAACCAGATCAAGCCCGGGCTGCCGGGCAAAAGAAAACGTTACGTCCGCCACAGCCGGGGCAGCTTGTTTGGGCCTGACCCCCAGCAGTTTTAAAAATTTCAGGTAGTGCTCCTGCCGGGTCCGGTTCAAATAATATTCCTGGGTTTCCGCCAGCCAGGAAAACAGTTCAATCATGGTAATCCCGGGATCATGAGTGTTATGATCCGTCCACTCCGGCGCCAAACGGGGAATTAACTTCTTGGCGTCAGCAACAAGCTGGGCAAAGTTTTGATCATCTAGATTTGCTGCAGGCAGGGTCATGTTATCCCCCCCATGTTCACTTTTACTCTAATATCATGATTGCCGCTGTATACCAGAGCGCTGGGCCCATAATTAATCAAGGCCGGATCAAAGGAGCTGTCAGGGTCCAATTTAATCTCCTGGCCTGATTCATTTTTGCTGGTGATGCTCAGGGTTTCCACATGATCAACTCCGGTAATCCCTTCCAGCAGGGCATAAAAATCCGCAGGCCGGGGACAGCGCCCAAACTCCCAGCCCCGTCCTGCTTTTCCTCCGGTCAGGGGATGGAGAACAGCATGCAGCGCCTGCAAAACCCGGCTTTCCACCAGCGGTACCATATCGAAGGCGCTGGCAATGACCGTGGCCCTGACACTGATTTCCTGGTAATCCGGGCCAATGACCCGGAGCTGCCGGGGAAGCGCAATAACATTTGCAGTTTGCTCCTGCAGCCGTCTCTCCACCTGTTTTTTAAGCCTTAATGAAGGTTGGGGCCTGGGGTCCTGGCTTTCCGGAACAATTACTACAGTTACCCAACCACCCTGCTCCTGCCCTTGATCATTGATATTGGGTAAACATTTTACTCTGGCGATATTTCTGGAAGCCTCTCCGGCCAGCCATTCAAAATCTTCCAGGGTCACAGCCCGGTTTTGATGCCTGAGCATGTGCGGGCCCCGTTCCAGGGCCCGGGTCAGTGTTTCAGTAGCGCAGCCTCCAGTAGCAGGCTCGGGATTATTGACGCCGTCCACAAAAGCAATAGAAGTCTTTAAGCCGGTAATCTCACCCGGCCCCACGTTGCCCCTGGCGCCTCCCCCGGCCTGGTACCGGGCCCGCACATTATCCGCCCCCACCGGAGGAACAGCTCCATTGATTCCGTCACCAAACCGGACCAGGCCCAAAGCCCGGTCGATCAGGTAATGCCTGTCGTCTGGTCCTGACTCCATAAAATCATCAACCGGGTCCCATTTAATCCAGAAGGCGGTGGCGCTGCCTTTTTCACCGGTTACCTCTTTAACCTGCCGGGCCGCGCTGTCCGCCAGTAATCTCCTCTCGCCCTGGCTAAGGGCTGTTAATTCATTCACCCAAATTTCTTCAGAAATAATAGGGGTTTTGCTCAATGTATATGCTTGCCGGGCTGCGCCGTCACTTGAGCCGAGCAGCTCATCGCCGACAGTTTCAGCCTGGGCCGCCCAGACCGCGTTAAGATAAATGCCGGTTATAGCAGGGGCAGGAACAGGGTTGGCGCCCTTGTAGATATCCCTGCTGTCTACAGCCCGGATCCAGTACAAATCCCGGCCAAAGGCCCTGTTGCGGGCCATGTCCGGCAGGCCGGTAAACTCCAGGCAGCCGCTTTCGCTGAGACTGGTGGTGCCATCTTGCACCGCCAGACTCACCCACTGACCCGCTCCATTTTGTGACCGGTAGTATTCCCATTGGAAACTGGGTCTGCTGTCCTCCGGATAATCCTGTTCCAACAAGGAAAAAAACATGCTGATGGGACCTTTCAGGGGCGGGCTCTGAAAGCCCAGGTACAGGGCACAATGGTTATCTGCCAGGGGTTGAAAGGGTTTCACCGGTATGGACGGGTTTTGCAGCTGGGCTGTCACATCGGCATAGGTCAGATTATTCACCGTAACCGCCCGCTGCGGGTAAACCGGAGCGGTAACATACTTTATTTTTAGAGCATGTAATACAGGCGGATCGATCAAGCCGGTATCTGTTTGCCAGGTTTGCCCGTCCGAAGAAACAAATCGTTCTCTGCCGTAGTCACCGCTGATGATCCGGGTGCGGATCCACAGGTTTTCCTGACCATTCACTACTGTAGCAGCCAGATCCCCGGGGCAGTTAAATTCCACCGTGCCCGGCGTTTTTAACTTGTTGGTATGATCCGTCAAGCCGGTTACAGCCTGCCAGCCGGCGCCATCCCAGTATTCCCAGGACAGAGTCAGTTCGTCAAGCTCAGCCTCAGCTTCAGCCTCTGCCCCGTCAACAGGCCGGTATGTTCCTGTTTTATCAAAGTATTTCTTGCGGGCAGCTTCCAGGATATTGCTGGCTTGAGTAACACTGATCGGCCTTTCCGGGCCCTCCCTGGTGGTAACAGTTAAAATCCGGGCCAGTTCTGCGGGGGATAATCTCAGCAGTTTACCCACGTTATCAATAGGCGCCGGGGTATTACCGGCGGCCCGGTGATTAATTAACTGCCGGGCAAAGTCACTGCCTATTCCCTGCACCCGCTCTACCGGGATGGCGGAGGCTGCGCTGGAGACGTCCAGCTCCAAAATAATTTTCCCGTCTTTTTTGGAAAGGGCTTCGGCGCTGGCCAGGTAAAAGGTGTCAAATACTCTGGGCAGCCGGCCAAAGGGGAAAACAGGAGCGCTGCCCGGTATTTCCAGCGGTATGTCATTCTTGAACAGCAAATCCGGCTGGATATAGGGGCTTTTCTCCACAGAAATTTCCACTGCCAGGGGTCTCTGCTGCAGGTAATCTACTGCTTCCTGCCAGAACTGCCGGGCCAGTTCCTGATAGGCAATAACAACTCTGCCCTCATCCCAGATGAACAGCTGCTCATGGGGGATAAAGCCCGGTTTTTCCCTGCACTCCCGTGGTATTTTAAAACCCGCGGGAACCGGAAAGTACGGGGCGGCCCCAGCCTGAGCCAGTTCCCCGAATAAGATTTTCCTGAAAAATCTTTCCAGGTAATGACGGGACCGCAGAGGAAACCCGCCCATATATTTTTTAAAAAACTCCTTTAGATCCAGGAGCTCTATTATTTCGTAGAGAGAGGTCTGCTCAACCGCCTGAAATTGACACCGCAGCCAGTAGTTCCGGTTATTATTAACTTCAGTTGGCACGAACCGGTCTGAATTATCTTTATGTAAAACTATTTTTCCCGGGACGCCCCTTTCTTCCTGCAGCCCGTACCAACCCGGGGCGCCCTCACCCTGACCGTAATACTGCCAGCTAAAACGGGCCCGGTCTGAAAAATCGGGCTGCCATCCGGAAAAAACCAGCTCAAACTTAACCTGCTGGTCTGTATCCAGCAGTTGACTGTCTCCGATATAGAGAGCCCTGCCGGCCTGGTCATAAAAGGCCTGCCCGGCGCTACCCCCTACTACTGAGAGGGGTTTTACCGCCATTGTGATGTTGGCCAGAGTTACTTCTTTCAGGTCATTTATCTGCCAGGGATTAACAACACACCTGAGCCAGCGGTTGGTAATTCCATTGATTTCTGTTTCTTTTATTGCTCCCCCGGTTTTCTTCTTTAACACCAACTTTGCCGCTGATGATTGACCGGGATCAATAACCAGGGGGTACCAGTTTTCCAGCTCTTGTTCTCCGAAATACTCCCACCTGACTGTTTTCCCGTCCCGGAGCTGCGGGGGCCAGTTTGCTGCCAGCAATTCTATCTGGGCCTGGTTTTCCACCTGTAACAGGTCACTGTGCCCCAGATAAAGAATGTGCTCCTGGCGGTCGGTTCCGGCAAACAGCTGAAAAGCCTCTGCCGCCGGCCCGTTGAATAAACCAGCGGATGCCTCAAAGATACTGTCCGGTTTTACAGAAAAAGCGCTGACCAGTTGAGCCGGGGTGGCCAGCAGGTGGCGTTCTGTCTCAAAGATGACCGGTTCCCCACCATCGGCCGGATCTGCGGCCACCTGTGTACCCGCGGCAATCAGCACCGGTTCAGCCGCGCCGGAACTGAGGGTAAATACCACCGGAGACCGGGCCTGCTGCGCCGGTAAAAGTTTTACCCCCAACAGATTTAAAAACTCCACGAAATTCTGGTCCGGGACCTGGTTTAACCGTTTAATGATCCCCTCAAACATGCCGGCAAATATCCTGGCCAGGGCCCAACCGGCATCCCCGGTTGCAGGCTGCCACTCGGGCGTGTAAAAAGGGGCCATCTCCCGGATTTGCAGCAATATATCATCGATTTCCCTGTGGTCAATTTTGGGCGCCGGCACCAGCTTCACCTCCGACTGTCAATGGTTTGAATTACTTCTCTTTCAAATAAAAGGGGTAGACCAGATTAAACTCGTTGTTGGTACTGCGTACCAGGTACCTGATCTTAATCTCCAGTTGGCCGGGATCCCACCGGTCGGGAGCGGCCGTGACCTGACTGACCTCGATCCTGGGTTCCCACTGTTTTAAGGCCTCACGGACACTGGATTCCACCATGCTCAAAGTAGTCATGTTCATGGCCGCGAAAACAAAATCATGGATGCCGCATCCGAAATCAGGCTGCATCACCCGTTCACCTCTGGCTGTGGAAAGAATAATCCAGATTGCTTCCTTGATATCATCTTCATAGGCGGACATCAGCACTTTTCCCGTTGCCGCATCCACAGCCACGGGAAACCGCCAGCCTCTGCCCAAAAAATCTTTACTCATGGCTACCTCCGGTTTCGCCTGTGCCAGCGGGCTTGCTTACCCGATCAGCACTGTCGGTTCTCCCATAGTGATTGAATTGGGCGGCCCGCTCTCGGTGATCAGATCCCCCTGGCGCGCGGCCGGCAGGTTATTGATCAAAACCGTGGCGCTCCCCATTGC
>JAQVXL010000025.1 GCA_028709235.1 Desulfotomaculaceae bacterium | reverse complement strand
CCTGGGTGCGTGTTTATGACTGATATATGGTGCCAGATACCACCCTGGTTATGCCAATAATTCAAATTTTTGATTGCTAGGTAAGGTCAAAGAAAAAAAACAGGGGTTTCTGCATCAGAATCATATATTAATTTTATATAATAGTATTGATTTTTGCCATATGTCGTGGTAGTATGTTAGTAAGCACCATCCTTACAGAGACAGTGGTTTAGTTGCTTGTTAAGTCTGAATGAATTTCGGGTGTATGACAAGGTTTGACCAGTCCATGGATAGTGTTTTTTGTTTAGAATCGTGGTTGTAATCAGGTTGATCGGAAAAATCAGATTGAGTACGTTTGGAGGAATTCGGTAATCCATCTCGTTGTTTCAGTTGGTAAAGACAGATTAATAGAGTCAGTAGCGGTATTACCCTGGAATCAGAAGTTCTGTAGGGATGGTAGCTTTTAGGGAGAAGGCCTGGGCCTTCTCCCTAAATTTGGGTTATTAGTAATATTTTTAACAACATATAACAAAAATATTTTATTAAGGATGTCTTATAAATATAAAATTTATTAATTTAGAATAAATGCGTTGACTGTACTAAGGCAAACATGGTATCTTGTTACTTAAGATTTTTCAGGAAGACAATACCCTTTATTCTTTTGGGGCAATTGCTGACCATAGAGGAGGTTTTCACATGCCGAACATCGTGATTAACGGCCGGGAGGTAGAGCTTGACGAGGAAGGATTTATTATAAATCCGGAAGATTGGAGCGAAGATTGGGCCAGCGCTCTGGCCGCAGCCGAAGGCTTGTCAGAGCTTAATGAAGATCACTGGAGAATAATTTATTACCTGCGAGATTATTACCAGCAGTATCAAATCGCGCCCATGATCCGCAAGCTTTGTAAGGATACAGGATACAGTTTGAAATATATATACGAATTATTTCCGTCGGGTCCGGCTAAAGGCGCCTGCAAACTGGCCGGTCTGCCCAAGCCGGCCGGATGTGTGTGATTATAAAAAAACAAGTTATATGCAGAATATTTAAACCCCGGGTTTTTTGATCCGGGGTTTGTTTTTTATTGTTACATAATAATAGGTGTTTATTGAAAAAATATAAAAAACCCCCAGGAGGTGAGAGTCTATTAATAAGAAAAAGTCGTTAACAAAGAAAAAAATGGTTTTTGCTACAGCCTGCCTGCTGGCTTTGATTGTAGCTATGATTTCACTGCACGGACCGGCGGCCGCCCAGGTAACGGAACTTTACTGGGGCAGCAGCGGTAATGAAGTATCTGGTGTGCAGCAGAGGCTCAGCCAGTGGGGTTATTACAATGGTCCTGTAGACGGTGTGTACGGTTATGAAACTTTTCGGGCGGTCCAGAATTTCCAGCGCAATAACGGACTGCCCCAGGACGGCGTGGTGGGAAAAGCAACCAGGCAGGCTCTCGGTCTTAGCTCGCCTGATGCTGCTCCCGCTGTATCCAGGGGAGTGGCGACAGACAGGGGCGATACTACATTGCTGGCCAGGGTAATAGAGGGAGAGGCGGCTGATGAGAGTCTCCAGGGTAAAATAGCGGTAGGAGCGGTAATCTTGAACCGGACCAAGAGCGCTGCTTTCCCTCGCACCATCAGCGGTGTAATCTTTCAGGACTATGCTTTTGAATCAATATCGAACGGGCAGGCGTACCGGCCTCTGACCCAGGAAAGCATTCAGGCCGCCCAGATGGCCTTGAGCGGTTATGATCCCACCGGCGGCGCCCTCTTTTTCTGGAACCCGTATAAACCGGTAAGCTCCTGGATCTGGTCCAGAGGTATTATAACTCAAATCGGCAACCATGTTTTTGCGCGATAAAGGAGGGGTTCTTTTGAGAAGGTGGATTATACCGGTTGTGATCGGGCTGCTGGCACTGGCCGCTGCAGGCTCGTGGGGCTATAACCAGCGCCTGGCCAACCACAACCTGGAAAACCTTTTAAGCAATAAGTATCAAAGGGCTTTTTTTGATATGACTGCCCAGGTCCAGAACCTTGAGGTGCTCCTGTCCAAGAGCATGGTGGCGGCCGACCCTCGCCTTGACACTTCGCTGTTGATGGATGTCAGGCAGCAGGCCGCCTTTGCCCAGTCCAACCTGGGGCAGCTGCCGCTGAACGATGCCCTGGCCGGACGCACCGCCAAATTCCTTACCCAGGTGGGTGATTACGCGGCCAGCTTGTCAAAACAGGTCGGCAAGGGGGGTGCCATCGACGCTGAACACTGGGAAACACTGAACAGCCTCTACCAGCAGTCTATGGAATTGAACCGGGAACTGCAGGGGATGCAGTATAGGGTTGCCCAAAACAACTTTTACTTCGGTGAGTTGGTCCGGCAGGTCAGAAAAAACCTGCAGGAAAACCCGGATAATTTAGCCCAGAGCGATTTTCAGGCCCTTGATCAAAGGATGCAGCAGTACCCGGCTTTAATTTATGACGGCCCCTTTTCGGAGCACCTGGAGCGCACCGAACCGAGGAATTTGCGTGATTTGGCGGAGATCAGCGCAAATGAAGCGCAGAACAAGGCGCTGTCTTTTATAGACGGGCAGCAGGGTGTGGATTACCAGACTGCTGTAACAGGATCAGCAGAAGGCCGCATCCCAGCCTACCGGGTTGAGGTGTCTTCGGTCGGGAGTAGTGACAGTGACAGGATATTGATGGATATATCCAAGAAAGGCGGCCAAGTGATCTGGCTGATCAATGCGCGGCCAGTGGGAAGCCAGTCGCTGGATATAAATACAGCCCGTCAGAAAGCGCTGGACTATCTTAAGAACCGTGGTTTCGGCGATATGAAATCAACTTATTTCCTGCAGCACGAGAATTTAGCAACTTTTAATTTCGCAGCACTACAGAATGGTGTCGTATTATATCCCGATTTAATTAAGGTGACGGTAGCTCTGGATAACGGGGAAATCACAGGGGTGGAAACATCTGGCTACCTGATGTCTCATCGGCAGCGTAATTTGCCGGCGGCCGGAATCTCCCGTGAACAGGCCTTGGTGGAGTTAAACCCGCGCCTCCAGGCCCAGGGCGGTAATCTTGTGCTGATACCGCTGGGGGCGGAGGAAGAAATACTCGCCTATGAATTCCAGGGCAGGCTGGGTGAGGATAATTACCTGATATATGTTAACGCTCTTGACGGTAGAGAGGAAAACGTGCTTAAGTTAATCGAGACTCCCGGTGGTACGCTGACTATGTGATCAGATAGTGGTCATAGTCACTAAATATTGGCTGTTGACTCAAATAATGCCCCATGCTATAATAGCTTCAATTTACTGGCAAGGCCATGATGGGGAAGAATAACGCTTTGAATCAAAAGCGAGCCGGGGAACGGTGCGAGCCCGGTGGAGGAGAGCGTCAGAGCCGCCCCTGAGTTGCGGGCTGAAATCTAATTTTTGTGTGATTGGAGAGTAAGATGCCGCCGGTTAACCCCGTTACAGGTTTGAGAGGGCTTAAATGCAGTTCATTGCTTTTGGCCAATTAGGGTGGTACCGCGAGAGCAACTCCCGTCCCTTTTTAGGGCGCGGAGTTTTTTGTTGTGTTGAAAGGGGGCTTTACTGTGTCAGGGAACAGGTGCAAAAGGAAGGAAATCCTGGATGTTATTGAAAACGACGCGAGGCTGAATCCAAAACAGATAGCGGCCATGCTTGAAATGGAAGAAGACGAAGTGGTGCGCATTATCAAAGAGATGGAAGAAGAAAAGATCATCGCAGGGTATTTTACGGTGATCAACTGGGATAAAGTTGGTGAGGAAAAGGGTTCCGCCATTATTGAAGTAAAGATCACACCCCAGCGGGATCTGGGGTTTGACGCGGTGGCCATGCGCATCTGCCGCTTCCCGGAAGTGAAAACTGTCCGCCTGATGTCCGGCGCCTATGACTTGGTGGTTTATATAGAAGGGCAGACCATGCGTGAAGTGGCCGCTTTCGTTACCCAAAAACTGGCTTCGATGGAGCATGTGCTGAGCACCGCCACGCATTTTGTTCTGAAAACCTATAAACTGCAGGGAGCCCTCGTGTCAGAAGACGGTGAGGAAGACAGGAGGCTGATGATTACCCCATGACAGACACCACAGATTGGAAACACAAGATAAACCCCTTGGTGTTGGGAATTCAGCCTTCCGGTATCAGGCGTTTTTTTGACCTGGTGGCGGAAATGAAAGGTGTCATCTCTCTGGGAGTCGGCGAGCCGGACTTTGTGACACCCTGGCACATCAGAGAGGCCTGTATGTATTCACTGGAAAAAGGCTACACCATGTATACATCTAACCAAGGGCTTCTGGAGTTGCGGCAGGCGATCGCCCGGAACCTGTCGGCGGCTTACGGAGTTTCCTATAACCCGCACCATGAAATACTGATCACGGTAGGGGTAAGTGAGGGCCTTGATCTGTCTTTTCGGACCATCCTGTGTCCGGGGGACGAGGTCTTGATCCCGGAACCATCCTATGTCTCTTATGCCCCTGTCACTGTTATGGCCGGAGCAAAACCGGTATTTCTTAAGACCTCACCGGAAAACGGCTTCCAGATCAGCGCGGAGATGGTGGAAAAAGCGATTACGCCAAAAACCAAGGCGCTGATCCTCTGCAACCCGAACAATCCCACAGGTGCCACATTAGACCGGGAGCGCCTGCTGGAAATAGCCGAGGTTATCAGAGCACGCGATCTTATTTTTATTTCCGATGAAATATACGGGCGCCTGACCTATGTGGGCGAGCATACTTGTGTGCCTGCCCTGCCCGGCATGCGGGACCGGACCATCCTGCTTAACGGCTTTTCGAAATCTTACGCTATGACCGGCTGGCGGGTTGGTTACGCCGCCGGCAACCAGGACTTTATCTCGGCCATGACCAAGATCCACCAGTATACTATGCTCTGTGCGCCGGTCACCGCCCAGGCTGCTGCGTTGGAAGCTCTAAGGAACGGGGGGAGCGGGATGAAGAAGATGGTGGACCAGTACAACCGCCGCCGTCACCTGGTGATTCAGGCATTCCATGAGATGGGGCTGCCCTGCGGTGAACCGCGCGGAGCGTTTTACGCCTTTCCGGATATCAGGTCAACGGGGCTGTCCTCCGAAGATTTTGCCCAACAGCTGCTGCAGGAAGAGAAGGTGGCGGTTGTTCCGGGCAATGCTTTCGGCGAGCAGGGTGAGGGGTTCGTCCGCTGCTCCTATTCGGCGTCGATCAATGACCTTACCGAAGCCTTTAAACGCATGAACAGCTTTCTCAGGCGCAAGGCGCGCAAGGGGAAGGTTCTCACATTTGCTCCAGGGGAAAACGAGATAAAAAAAGAGGATATTTGTCAAACCATGTAGTATTAAATAAAGTTGTATGTTCCGTTTAAACGTAGTACAGGAGGACGGATAATGGTTTTATCAATTGGTTTAACGCTGCTTCCAATTGTTTTCATTGTAATCCTGATGATCTGGAGAAAAGCAGCAGCGGATGTTAGCGGGATGGCAGGATGGATCCTGATGGTGCTTGTCGCCCTGTTTTTCTTTAACACCTCACTGGAAGTCGGGATGCGGGCCAGCCTTGCGGGAATGATCGCTTCCTTTCCAGTTTCCCTGATGGTATTAACCTCAATCCTGCAGATTACCTTTATGGAGGCAACCGGCGCCCTAAAAAGAATAGTTGTGTTTGTCAAAACCTTGGCTCCCGCGGATAAAGCGGTACAAATTATGCTGATTAACGTGGGGGCGGGAACCCTGCTGGTTTCTATCGGTGCGACTCCTGTTTCCATATTGCCGCCAATCATGTTGGCCTTGGGTTATTCCAAGTTTGTGGCGGTCGCGCTGCCGGCGCTGGGTTTTGACGCCCTGTGCACATTCGCCCTGCTGGGGGCGCCGCTGGTCGCGTTTTCAGATTTAACCGGTACCCCGTTAATTGAGTCAGCCCAAGTTTTTGCACGGTTCCTGCCGATAATATCCACTTTGATTGGTTTCGGCATGCTCTGGATTGTGGGGCGGTTCAAGCTCATTAAGGAAGGTTTTATCCCCTGTATTATCGCCGGTGTTACTAACGGCGGTATGGCCGTTGCCATGGGGTATATTCCGTTTTTAAAAAACGGCGTTGTTTTAACCGGTGTGGTGGCAGGCTTTATGACCATACTGGTGATGTTGCTGTATTTGAAGTTGTTAGGAAAGCCGATCATCGATAGAAGCATTTTATCGGAAGAAGATCTGTCAGTCGAAAAAAATATGCGCCTGACCACGGCTTTATCGCCCTGGCTGATCTTGATTGCGGTGCTGTTCTTCATAAATTATTTCCTGCCATTAAGGGAACTGCTGTTTACCAGCCTGGCCATGCCGGTTTCAATAATTCCGGGGCAGACAGTATTGACCAGGATGCTCTGGAACGCGTATACCTGGGTATTGATCAGCACTATTGTAGCCGCAATTTGGCTGAGGCCTACAGCCAAGCAGGTCGGCAGCGTACTGGGTAAATGGCTGAAACGCGCCCCCAGGCCGACATTCTCAGCCGCCATTTTTTTTGCGATTGCCTTTGTCATGAACAACTCCGGCATGCAGGCGGGTGTTTGGCAGCCCGTGGAGGACGAAACCAATATGATCTGGGTTCTCTCACATGCTTCAGCCCTGGCCTTTGGCGGCGCCTACCCGTTTATAAGCAGCTACCTGGGACTTTTCGGCGGTTTTGTCAGCGGCAGCGAAGCTTCAACCATCGCCATGTTTGCCAAGTACCATATCAGTACCTCGAAAATCTTGCATGTCAACGCCCTGGTGGTAACAGCAGCGACTGCCATCGGCGGCGGTCTGGCCAGCGTGATCTCCCCGGCCAAGCTGCAAAATGCCGCTGCTACTATTGACGCCCTCGGCATAGAGAGCGAAGTAATTAAGACGACGATTGTTTTATCCCTGATAATGACCTTTTTTGCCGGAGTTTTGGCGATGTTGTTTGCGCGGATTATGTAAATTATTTGTGTGCCATAAAAACGAATCAGTATCGCCCCTTGTCCAGTCCAGCTGTTTTTGTTAAACTGTTTAAGGCAATAACTTTTTGATAGGTACCGGTTCGAAAAGCCATTGGGCTTTCCGTGCCGGGTTTTTATTGGTGAATAAAGGAGCATTGTGTTTTTCTATAAAAAATTTAACATTAGTTAATTGAGATAATCATGTAAATCTTTGAAACCTTGTAAATCATATGTAATAGTTTCATTTTTTTTCGGAGGTGATAGTTATGAAGGAGTTGCTTTCCGGTAACGAGGCGATTGCCAGAGGCGCTTATGAATCTGGTGTGACTGTGGCCGCCGCTTATCCCGGTACGCCCAGCACGGAAATTTTAGAAAATTTTTCCCGCTATCCCGGTGTCTACGCCGAGTGGGCGCCAAATGAAAAAGTGGCCCTGGAAGTCGGCATAGGAGCCTCTTTAGCCGGGGCGCGGACGCTTGTGGCTATGAAGCATGTGGGAGTCAACGTGGCCGCCGATCCTCTGCTGACCTTTGCCTATACAGGCGTTAACGGGGGTTTTATTCTGGTATCCGCAGATGATCCCGGTATGCACAGCTCGCAAAATGAACAGGACAACCGCAACTATGCTCGTTTTGCCAAAATCCCTCTCCTGGAGCCGAGCGACAGCCAGGAAGCCAAAGAAATGGTAGAGCTGGCTCTGGACATCAGCGAGCAGTTCGATACCCCGGTAATGCTCAGAACCACCACCAGGGTGGCTCATTCCCAGAGTCTGGTTGAAATTGGCGGGCCGGGTGCCCGGGAGCTTCGCCCTTATCAGAAAGACCCGCAAAAATACCTGATGGTGCCGGCTTTCGCCCGGCTGCGCAGGGCCGCCCTGGAAGAACGCCTGGTACGGCTGCGGGAGTATGCGGAACAAAGTCCGTTTAACTTTATCGAATGGCGTGATCAGTCGCTTGGTGTTATTACCAGCGGGATCAGTTACCAGTATGTCCGGGAGGCGCTGCCGCAGGCCTCCGTGCTGAAGATCGGGATGACCAACCCGCTGCCGGAAGCTGTTATCCGGCGCTTTGCCGCTGGGGTAAAAAGGCTGGTCGTGGTAGAGGAATTGGAACCTTTTATACAAGAGCAAGTAAGCAGTATGGGGATTGCGGTAACGGGCAAGGAACTGATCCCGAATAGCGGTGAACTTGATACCGGAATTCTGGCCAGGAATTTTAGCGAGGCGGGGCTCTTAAAGATGCCCGTTAATGCTGAAGCGGAAGGGAGCACCCGCTCAAAGGCGCCGGCAGCCCCGGGCCGGCCCCCGGTATTGTGTTCGGGTTGCCCCCACCGGGGACTCTTCTATGCTCTAAAAAAACTAAAATTAACTGTTGCCGGGGACATCGGCTGCTATACTCTGAGCGGCCTGCCACCGCTGGAGGCGATGGACTGGTGTGTCTGTATGGGCGCCAGCATCGGCGCCGCTCACGGGGTGAGCAAGGCCAATCCGGCCATGTCCGGCCACACAGTAGCTGTAATCGGCGATTCGACCTTCCTGCATTCCGGTATTACCGGTCTGCTGAACATGGTTTACAATAACGGCTCCGGCACTGTCATCATCCTGGACAACCGTACTACCGCTATGACCGGACACCAGCAGCACCCCGGCACGGGCAGCACCCTGATGGGAACAGCGGCACCGGCCGTGGATTTAGAGACACTGGTTAAGGCCCTTGGGGTTAAAAGAGTCAAGGTGGTAAATCCCCTGGACCTGGCAAAAACCCTGGCGGTTCTACGGGAAGAAACGGCGGCAGGCGAGCCCTCGGTGGTAATTTCCCGCTGTCCCTGTGTGCTTCTAACAAAGGCAGCAAAACCAGCTGTCCTGGTGGAAAAAGATAAATGCATTGGCTGTAAAGTCTGCCTCCGCCTGGGCTGCCCCTCTATATCAGTAAAGGATAGAAAAGCCCTGGTAGACCCGGTATCCTGCACCGGCTGCGGTTTGTGTATCCAGGTATGCCAAGAAGGGGCCCTGGTGAAAGGGGGAAATGGCGATGCTTAAGCCAGTTGATATCTTGATGGTGGGCGTAGGAGGCCAGGGGACTATTCTGGCCAGCAAAATACTGGCCCAGGCCGCCCTGGAAACCGGCTACGACATAAAAGTTTCAGAAATACACGGCATGGCCCAGCGGGGTGGCAGCGTAGTGACCCAGGTGCGCCTCGGAGAAAAGGTTTTTTCTCCTTTGATTCCCCCAGGAGGGGCTGACGTGGTGCTGGCTTTTGAAAAACTGGAAGGGCTGCGCCTGATGTCATTTCTTAAGCCAGACGGAACCATTATCATTAACGAACAGGAAATCCCCCCGGTGCCGGTGCTGGTAGGGGCGGCGGAATACCCCCCCGGCATTATTGAATATATCAGCTCAGCCGCGCGGAATGTCGTGGCCGTAAACGCCCTTGCTATTGCAGAAAAATGCGGCAATGTCAAAGCCGCCAATGTGGTGCTGTTAGGAGTTATGGCCTGCCGCCTGCCCTTCGCGCGGGAAGTGTGGGAGCGGGCGCTGGCCGACCGCGTTCCCGCGAAGGTGTTGGAAGCGAACAAAGCTGCCTTCGCGGCAGGATACGAATACGAGTAAAAGAGGGTTAATCTAGAGTATAAATTGGAGTAGTTTGGAGGACAATGAAATTGCTGACATGCCGGCTAGGGGGGTAATTATATATGAGTGTAGTTGAAGAAATCAGGGCCGAACTGGAAAAAGCCCTGGCGCATTCCCTGCAGGCGTCTCGTGAATGCGGGTTGATCAAGATTGATCAGGCGCCGGAAATTACTGTGGAAGTGCCACGGGAGAAAGACCACGGTGACTTTGCCACCAACCTGGCGATGCTGCTGGCTAGGCCTGCCCGGATGGCGCCGCGACGGGTGGCTGAAATTCTGGCCCAAAATTTTTCTGCCGGGACCTGGGTGGAACGGGTGGAAATTGCCGGCCCCGGTTTTGTTAATTTCTACCTTAAGCCAGGCTGGGTTTACCTGTCCTTGCCCCGAATCGTTTCTCAGGGCGCTAGATACGGCAGTGTGGACAACGGCAGGGGCAGTAAAGTCCAGGTAGAATTTGTCAGCGCCAACCCGACCGGTCTCCTGCATATGGGAAATGCCCGCGGGGCGGCGCTGGGTGACAGCATAGCAGCTATCCTGAAGTTTGCCGGTTATGATGTTACGCGTGAATTTTATATCAACGACGCGGGAAACCAGATAGAAAATTTCGCCGATTCCCTGGAAGCTCGTTACCTGCAGTTGGCCGGACAGGATATACCCGTGCCGGAAGATGGATATCACGGAGAAGATATTATGGCCACCTGCATCTCTTTCAGAGAAAAACATGGTGACAGTTACACAGAGGTGGCAGAGAAAGATCGTCGCTCGGCGCTGGTGGCCTTTGCTCTGGAAGAAAAGCTCGAATCTATAAAAAATGTATTAAGTGATTTTGGTGTGGATTATGACGTATGGTTTTCCGAACAATCCCTGCACGACGCCGGAGCGGTACAGGATACTTTGGAGTTTTTGAGAGAGAAAGGCTGCGTCTATGAACGTGAAGGAGCTTTATGGTTTAAGGCAACGGATTTTGGTGTGGATAAGGACGAAGTTTTAGTCCGCTCCAACGGTTTGCCAACATATTTTGCATCCGACATAGCCTATCATCGTAATAAATTGCAACGGGGCTTTGCCTGGGCTATCGATGTCTGGGGCGCCGACCACCACGGGCACGTGCCCAGGATGAAAGCGGCGATAAAAGCCCTGGGATACGATCCGGCAGTTCTGGAAGTGGTGATCATGCAGTTGGTCCGCCTTTACAAAGGAGGCGAGATAGTCCGCATGTCCAAGCGTTCTGGACAGTTTGTAACACTTGAGGACCTCATCGAGGAGGTCGGGCGGGACGCCGCCCGCTATTTCTTTATCATGCGCAGTGCTGACAGTCACTTGGATTTTGACCTGG
This sequence comes from Desulfotomaculaceae bacterium, assembly GCA_028709235.1. Lineage (GTDB taxonomy): Bacteria > Bacillota > Desulfotomaculia > Desulfotomaculales > Pelotomaculaceae > Syntrophopropionicum. Next base: position 20,153 of record JAQVXL010000025.1, on the reverse strand, counting down.
ATCTGGCCAGGTCTGAATCCAATGAAAACCCTGTATATTACATCCAGTACGCCCACGCCCGGATCTGCAGCATCATGAGGCAGTTGGAGGAGCAGGGGGGACAGATGCCGGACCCCGGCAGTATCGATTACAGCCTGCTGATTGAAGAGTACGAGCTGGCTCTGGCCAGAAAGCTGGCCGATTTTCCCGGAGAAGTGACTGCCGCCGCCGCCGGGCTGGCTCCCCAGCGCATCGCCCGTTATCTGCATGAGCTGGCGGGGTTGCTGCACAGCTTTTATAACAGCCATAGGGTAATCATACCGGAAAAAGATATCTCAGCGGCACGCCTGGTGCTGGTGGAAGCGACCAGGATCACCCTGAAAAACGGCCTTGGCCTGCTCGGCATCAACGCTCCGGAAAGAATGTAAAAAAAATTAAATATCACAGGATTTACAAGGTTTTAAAGGTTAACAAGATGCCATTAGAGGTGCATCTGGATGGAGGATAATCTTTTAACGGAAAAAATCATAAGCTGTGCTTTTACTGTATACAATGCGTTGGGGGACAGGCTTTATGGAAAAGGTATATATAAATGCCTTAAAAATGGAGTTAGTCGATAAAAATCTTAAGGTTGAACAACAAGTTCCCACAGATGTTCCCGGGCAAGCCGCTTTATCGCGGCAATAACCCGGGTTTATATTTGAGCGTTCTATTGACTCTATGTTGAATTAAAAGATAGAATGGGAGAGATGGTTTTCATGCCATTGTCTTACCAGGATATAACAGGAGGCTTGTTTATTCATGGCCAAATTCGTATTTGTTACCGGCGGGGTGGTTTCATCACTGGGGAAAGGGATTACCGCCGCTTCCCTTGGGCGTCTTTTGAAAAGCCGTGGGCTGACAGTGGCAATTCAAAAACTGGATCCTTACATCAATGTTGACCCGGGTACTATGAGCCCTTACCAGCACGGGGAAGTTTTTGTCACTGAGGACGGCGCGGAAACCGACCTCGATCTGGGACATTACGAGCGCTTTATTGATATTAATATTTCGAGCATCTGTAACGTTACAACAGGTGGTATTTACAGCGCGGTAATAAACAAGGAGCGTAGAGGCGATTACCTGGGAGGCACTGTACAGGTGATTCCCCATATCACCAATGAGATAAAAGAGCAGATCCGTCGTGTCGCCAATGAGTCCAATGCTGATGTTATCATTACTGAAATAGGCGGTACGGTGGGCGATATAGAATCCCTGCCTTTTCTCGAAGCCATCCGGCAGATGAAAGGTGACCTGGGCAGAGGAAACGTTGTTTATATTCATGTCACCCTGGTTCCGTACCTGCGTGCGGCCAACGAGCTAAAAACCAAGCCCACCCAGCATAGCGTTAAAGAACTGCGGGGGATCGGCATTCAGCCCGATATTATCGTTTGCCGTACTGAACTGCCGCTGACCAGGGATATGGAAGAAAAGCTGGCGTTATTCTGTGATATCGACAAAGAAGCGGTGATCCAGGCCGTGGATGCGTCATCTATTTATGAATTGCCGCTGGCGCTGGAGGAAGAAGGACTAGCTGACATCGTCCTTGAGAAATTCGGCATGACCACTACCCCTCCCGATTTGAATGATTGGCGGGACATGGTGTTAAGGCTGAAAAACCTTAGCTATAATACGACTATTGGGTTGGTGGGCAAATACGTTTCCCTGCACGACGCCTACCTCAGCGTGGCTGAGGCACTGCGACACGCAGGATTTTTCCATGGCTCCGCCATTACTATAGAATGGATTAACTCGGAGGAGGTCACCCGGTCGAACGTTAGTGAGCTATTAAAAAATGTTGACGGTGTACTTGTGCCCGGTGGTTTTGGTGACCGGGGCATTGAAGGTAAAATCGAAGCCATCCGCTATGCCCGAGAAAATGATGTTCCTTTTCTGGGACTCTGTCTCGGTATGCAGTTGGCTGTAGTGGAATACTGCCGGAATGTGATCGGTTGGCAGGATGCTAACAGCACCGAGTTTAACCCGTTAACCTCCCACCCGGTGATAGACCTGCTGCCGGAACAGAAAGAGCTTGAAATAAAGGGTGGTACGATGCGGTTGGGGAGATATCCCTGCAAGCTCCAACCGGGGAGCTTGGCCCATCAGTGTTATGGACAGGATTTAATCGGGGAGAGACACCGGCATCGTTACGAACTTAATAATGTTTATCGGAACGATCTGGCACAGCACGGCCTGTCTTTAAGCGGGACCCTGCCCGACGATTTCCTGGTAGAGCTTATTGAGCTGCCCACCCATCCCTGGTTTATAGCCACCCAGTTCCACCCGGAATTTAAGTCCCGGCCAAACCGGCCTCACCCGCTGTTCAGGGAGTATATCAGAGCCTCTATGAAGTATAATAAACTGAAATACAGTTAACAGTGTTTTTTAATAGCTTTGGGTAAACCAAGGCTTTTTTTGCTTAAAAGTAAAGAGCATTTTAGAAACATTTTCAGGGTAAAATCTAAACCAAAAAGTTTAGGAGATGATGTTTTGCGGAAAAAGTTTATTGCGGGGATAGTGCTAGGTATAGTCGCCCTTACCCTTTTATTTGCCGTTATTTCGCAGCCAAGCGGCAATACTGCTGTAAACAGCCGGAATAAAGGTGAAGTGGGAATTATATACATAGAAGGTATTATCGCCAACGGCCAGCCAGGCGGCACATCCCTTGTAGCTCAGATGGCATCTGAGGATATTGCTGCAGCTTTAAGAGAAGCCGCAAGAGATCCCATGCTCAAGGCTGTTGTAATCCGTCTCAACAGCCCGGGCGGGACTGCCGCGGCAGCCCAGGAAATTAGCGCAGAAGTGGAAAGGCTCAGAGCATCCGGTAAGAAAGTTGTGGCTTCCATGGGGGATACGGCAGCCTCAGGCGCGTATTGGATTGCTGCCGGGACAGACCGCATTGTAGCTAATCCGGGGACAATGACCGGCAGCATTGGCGTAATCATGGAGCGCTATGACCTGCAGGGTCTGTATGGAAAAATCGGTGTCGACACGGAAACATTTAAAAGCGGTCCGTACAAGGACATGGGATCTTCCAGCAGGTCATCAACTCCCGAAGAACAAGCCATATTCCAATCAATGATTGACGATATCTACAACCAGTTTGTTGAATTCGTTGCGCAGGGCAGGCATAAGGATATCTCCGAGGTCAGGGCGCTGGCGGACGGCAGGGTTTATACCGGCCGCCAGGCTATAGAACTGGGTCTTGTAGACCAGTTGGGCGACTTTCATGACGCAGTCCTTTTAGCCGGGTCTCTGGCAGGTATATCAGGGGAGCCCGCGGTGGTGAATCTGGGGCCCAAAAGTATTTTTCGCGAACTGTTTGGGGTAACAGGCGCGAATGCTTTCTGGCAGTCCACCCGGTCTTTTCTTCCTTACCTGGGTGAAGCCGGACGTTCTTATCAGCTGCAGTGATTGAAGAGAAGGAGGAGTTTATTTTTGAGCGGAGATGCTGGCCGCGGTAATGAACATAGCGTTGTACGGGATGAGATGTTGGAAGCGGCAAGGGAAATTCCACAGTTGGATGACGATGGTCTTGAAGGCGCACCCCAGGGTTTTTTGGAGATAGTGTACGGTGTGCTGTTTGATCCTGTGAAGACCATGCAACAAGCTGCGGAAAAGCCGCCGCTGGTGGCGGCGTTCGTGATTGTCACCATCCTCAGTCTGCTGGGTACTATAATGGGCCTGCTTACTTTTGCCAGGGTTTTCACCCAGAGTCTGGATAGCAGCGGCATTATTCCGGCAACACGGTCGTTAGTGCCTGTCGTGGCTAGCATAGGCCTTGTTATTAGCTATATTAAATGGTTTGGTTACAGCGCCATACTGCACCTTGTCGCTGATCTGCTGGGCGGGCGGGGCGGCGCCAGAGGTGTTTTTGCCGCAGTCGGCCTGGCCGGGCTGCCCCATATCTTATTGACGCCTTTTCAGTTTTTAGGATACTGGTATGGTCTGGAGAACCTGTTCGTAAGCGTATTGTTATTGTTGGCCGGTCTGGCCATATGGATATGGAGCAGTATTATTTTAGTTGTTGGTCTCAGAGAAACCCACCGGCTTTCAACAGGACGTTCTGTTATAGTGTTTGTTATTCCTTACTTCGCCTTGTTTTTGCTGTTGATTTTATCGCTGATTGCTCTGGCGGTTACCATCTCGCTATTTCCATTAAACACAAACATCCCCGGGTATTTTTAAATAAGGGTTTCCAATTTATTCTACTTTCTAGAGGAATTTAGAGATCAGTGAAGAAGTGTTATCCATATTCTGTATTAGAAGAGGAAGGAGTGTGGTGCATGGCCTTGCCTTATAACCTGTTGATTGTTGATGATCAGGACGGAGTCCGGAGATTTCTAAGCGAAGCTTTCACTGAGGAAGGCTACAATGTAGAAACGGCTGCGAGCGGCGCTGAGGCCGTAAGGAAAGCCAGTGCCAGGCCGCCCTCACTTATTCTGCTGGACGTTAAAATGCCTGGCATGAGCGGTTTGGAGACACTGGAAGGACTGCGCCAAATTGCCCCGGACACCCCGGTAGTTATTATGACTGCCTATAGTGAGTTGGACTTTATTGCTGAGGCAAAAAAAAGAGGAGTAAAGTGTTATATAAACAAACCGTTTGATTTATATGAGGTGCGTTATCTGGTTAAAGGTCTACTGGCGGAAAAGGATTTAACGGGCGAGATGAAAAAAAACATCGGCTAGATATACGTGCTGGACGGAAAATATTATAGCTAAAATCCAGGCGCGCATATTGTAACCAAAATATGGCAATGTTTCTATTAAGGTGACTTTTTAGCATTAACAGTACCGTTTTTAGAAGGAGTTTTTCCCTGTTTGGCGAAGGGGTAAAAGAGTCTTCAATACTGTGAAAATTTCCACAGTATTTAGGGGGGAACACAGCATGCTTATAAATACAAACTCCATTATGACCATGCGCTGCCCCGTTTGCGGGAAAATCAAGTATCATCATTTATCACGGTTCGCCGTCAGTAAAGGTAATCCGTTTTATATTAACTGTTCCTGTGGCGCCGTAACGCTGATTATCAGTACAAAAGACCATGCACATTACCGGATTCAGGTTCCCTGCCTGGTTTGCGAAACTAAACATCAAATAGAATTTGCCGGCAAGTTTCTCTGGTCCGGGGAAGTAATTCGCCTTTCATGCGGCGACACTGACCTGGGATTAGGATATATCGGCCCGGAGCCGGCAGTTAAGCAGATAATTTGCAGCCAGGAGCAGGAACTGGATGCCCTGGCCTATGATATGGACAGCGAAAGTTTTTTTCATAATTCCGATATCATGTACGAGGTGTTAAGTTGCCTGAATGAAATTGCCGAACAAGGTGATCTCTACTGCCAGTGCGGCAACCTGGGAATTGAGGTTGAACTTTTCCCGGATTGTCTGGAGTTGCACTGCAAGAACTGTGATAGCATAAATATTATTTATGCTGAGACGGAGGATGACTTAAACGTTATCCGGCAGGTTGATACAATTGAGCTAGCCCGGCACGGTTTTAAATGCCTTGACAGTCTGGCCAATACCAGTAAGCTTAAAAAGACAGGTCGCAAGAGAAGCAAAACATAATTTTGACCTTTTCCGTCTATACTTGAATATGAGCTCTTTTATAGCGGTGCGGTACACCGCTTATTCTCAATGCTTTTATGAAGGAAGGTGTTTTTTATTTCTTTCACAGGTGTGGTTGAAATGTTGAAAAATGCGGAAGCCGACGGGTACGCGGTGGGCGCGTTCAACTGCAACAATATGGAGATAGTACAGGCTATTGTTGCGGCAGCCGAGGCCGAGAATTCCCCGGTAATCATGCAGGCCAGCCAGGGCGCCATAAAATACGCGGGACTTGATTACATAGTGGCCATGGCCAAATTGGCTGCGGAGGGCACAAATGTGCCGGTCGCCCTTCACCTTGATCACGGTACCAGTTACGAACAGGCTATCCAGTGCATTCATGCCGGTTTTTCTTCAGTTATGATCGACGGTTCAAAGTTGCCCCTGGCGGAGAACATCAAGTTGACCAGGCGCGTGCTGGATGTCGCCAGGGCGGTAGGAGTGTCAGTTGAGGCTGAACTGGGCAAGATCGGCGGTGCCGAAGATGATATCACCGTCAGCGAGCGGGACGCATTACTTACGGATCCCGAGGAGGTCGCGACCTTTGTTCGTGAAACCGGGGTTGACTCGCTGGCCGTAGCCATCGGCACCGCCCACGGGCAGTATAAGGGCATACCGGAACTGGATTTTCCCCGCTTGAAAAAGATTAAATCTATGGTGAATATACCCATAGTCCTGCACGGTTCTTCCGGCGTGCCTGATGACGCTATCCGTGAGGCTATCCGCCTGGGGGTGCGCAAGGTCAATATAGACACGAATATAAGAGAGGCCTTTACCCAGGCTGCACGAAGAGTGCTGGACGCCAATCCAAATGAAATAGATCCGCGCAAGATGCTTGGTCCAGCCAGAGAGGCAGCAATCGAAGTGATTAGGGAGAAGATGCGAATTTTCGGCAGCTCAAACAAGGCATAAGCGGAACGGGGACACACCTCCCTTATGTGTATTCATTCCTTTGTGGTAGGAGGTATGTCACCGATTGGAAAGGCGGGATAAATCCCGCCCTGCAAGCGGAATGCGTCAGTTCTAACATCTGACATCCGAATTGGGAGGTGCAAATAGGTGAAGTTTTTTATCGATACTGCTAATGCGGATGAAATAAGAGAGGCATATTCCCTCGGTGTCATCTGCGGCGTTACCACCAATCCATCCCTGATCGCCAGGGAAGGGCGCAACTTTGCCCAGGTGGTAAGGGAAATCGCCTCCATTGTGGACGGACCGATCAGCGCGGAGGTAATCAGCGCGGATGCCCCGGGTATGGTTTCCGAGGCGGAGGAACTGGCATCTATCCATCCCAACATTGTGATAAAAATACCAATGACAGCAGATGGCCTGAAAGCAACTAGTATTTTGGCGGGTAAAAACATCCTCACCAATGTCACCCTGATTTTTACGGCTAACCAGGCGCTTTTAGCCGCGCGGGCCGGAGCGACTTATGTCAGCCCGTTTATAGGACGCCTCGACGATATCAGCGAGGATGGAATAGAACTGGTGCGTGATATAATGGAAATATTCGACCTGCACCAGATCCGGACCCAGGTGATTGCCGCCAGTATCCGCCACCCGGTCCACGTCACTGAATCAGCCAGGGCGGGCGCGCATATTGCGACAGTACCATATAAAATTATTAAACAGATGATTAATCACCCCCTGACAGACGCAGGCATAAAAAAATTTTTAGAGGACTGGGAGCTGGTAAAAAACATATAATGGAACGGGGACACACCTCTAACAAGCATTCCTGCATGCCAAGGAATGTCTCCGATTGGAATGCCGGATGAATCCGGCCCTAAAGCAGGAAAAGGAGTATTGTTGTGATTGCCGAAAGTATAATATATTTTAGGAAAAGGATTTCCACCCCTGTTATAGAGAATATCAAAGCATACTATACCAGGGTGATGAGTTTACCGGACTCCCCGAAAAAAATTGCCCAGGGGGTGGCTTTGGGCTTCGCCTTTGATTTTCTTCCCATCCCGATTATCAGCATCCCTCTTTCCTATCTGGCCGCTCGCTTCGTCCGCTGCAACACGGTAGCCGCAGTATGCACGGTTATATTCTTCAAACTGGCAGTGCCGTTTTTCTATGCTATAAACTTATTTGTCGGAAAAGCTGTCTTTGGGGATTTGCGTGGGCCCGATATACAATTTGCGGGCGGCTCGCTGGCGACTAATTTTTTGGCGCAGTTGGCCGAGTATGGATATCCCTTCCTTGTTGGTAGCTTTGTAAACGCGGTGCTGGCCTGGTTTATTGTGTACACGCTGTTGATGTATATAATCAGGCGTAAACGGCGCCGGAACGCATAAAACTTTTACCCTTTGGTTATAAAATTGATAATATTCACCTTAGTAAGGGGTGTTGCCTTTGAAATATACTGATCTTGAAAGCAAAACCATGGTAGAGCTTTACAAAATAGCAAAAGAACTGGAGTTGCCCGGTTATTATAAGCTGCGGAAAAAGGAGCTTATATTTGAAATCAAGAAGATGCAGACTGAAAAAACCGGATTCCTGTATGCCAAGGGTGTTTTGGAAATCCTGCCGGACGGATATGGATTTCTGCGACCATTTCAGTACCTGCCGAGCAACGATGATATTTACGTGTCCCAGTCACAGATTAGACGCTTTGACATGCGCACCGGTGATCTCGTGGCCGGCCAGGTACGCCGCCCCAAGGATAGCGAAAGGTATTTCGCCCTGTTGCGGGTGGAACAGATAAATGGCAAGGACCCGGAGTTGGCCTCTGATAGACTGCACTTTGACGGGCTAACCCCGCTTTATCCCCAGGAACGGATTACCCTGGAAACACGGCAGGATAAGCTGTCCACCAGAACTATAGACCTGTTATCACCGATTGGAAAAGGCCAGCGCGGTTTAATCGTTTCCCCGCCCAAAGCAGGCAAGACTATTCTCCTCAAAGAGATCGCCAACAGTATTACGACAAACCACCCGGAGATTTATCTCCTGGTCCTGTTAATAGACGAGAGGCCGGAGGAAGTAACCGACATTGAGCGTTCAGTTGATGGGGAGGTAGTCAGTTCAACTTTTGACGAACCGCCGGAAAACCACGTAAAGGTGGCTGATATGGTTTTAGAGCGGGCCAAACGCCTGGTTGAGCATAAGTATGACGTTGTGATCCTGCTGGACAGCATAACCCGGCTGGCCAGGGCACACAACCTGGTGGTGCCTCCCAGCGGCAGAACTCTGTCGGGGGGCGTGGATCCATCAGCACTGCACAAGCCCAAGCGGTTTTTTGGGGCGGCGCGCAACCTGGAGGAGGGTGGCAGCCTGACCATTATGGCCACGGCCCTGATCGATACCGGGAGCAGGATGGACGATGTTATATTTGAGGAATTCAAAGGAACCGGCAATATGGAGCTGATTTTAGACCGCCGGCTGGCAGAAAGAAGGCTGTTTCCGGCCATTGATGTACTGCGTTCAGGCACACGCAAAGAAGAACTCCTGCTCTCAAGAGAAGAGCTGGAGATGATCTGGCAGTTCCGCAAGGCCACCGTCGGCACGGCGCCATGGGATGCCATGGAGATGCTCGTCGATCAAATGAAGCGGACCAAAACCAACCGCGATATGCTGCAGGCGTTCCATCATTTGCGGCGCGCTGAAGTATCCACAAACGGCAGGCGGAATGGCCATGGAAAAGAAATTTTGCTGTAAGGAAGATTTAAGTATAGAGATTGCCTCTTTTGGTAATGATAGCAAATGATTTGCTTTTTGAAGAGGTGATTTTTTTATGCAAATCTTTAAAACTACAATAATAAAAGGCAGGATTTTGGTTGCTGTTGTAACGGCAGCGGCGGTCCTTTGGACATCTAGTCCCGCATATGCGCGGCTTGATGAGTTGGTCGTGGAAGACGCTCCTTATATCTGTCCGCCAGTTATTGCCGAATATGCGGCGCATGCGCCTTATCTGGTGAAAAAGGGAGATACTCTCTCGCATATCGCCAGAAGAAACGGTATTACAATTGAAATCCTGGCCGCGGCAAACAACCTGCCGGACCACGACCGGATTCAGGCGGGTCAGGTTTTAAGACTGCCTGCTGACAGTGTTGTACACAGAGTTCAACGGGGGGAGACCCTGTCGGGAATTGCCAGGATGTACCAGGTCGACATAGATGAACTTGGGACAAGGAACAACCTGTCCAATTTAAACAGTATCACTGTCGATCAAAAAATCAGTGTACCGTATAGCACAAGAGGCGCGGAGCTATTGAACGTATCCAGCCAGCTGGCTGACCTGCCGTCGTTTTCCTGGCCGCTGTCAGGGGTTGTCAGTTCTCCCTTCGGGATGAGGAACGGTCGCCCCCACGAGGGTATTGACATAGCGGTGGAAGAAGGAACTCCTGTTCGCGTGTCTGCTGGTGGACAGATCATATTTGCCGGCCCGCGGGGAACATACGGACTGGCCGTAATCGTCGATCATGGCGGCGGGGTCCGCACCCTGTATGCGCACTGTTCCAGGCTGTTGGTAACAGAGGGTAAGAATGTTGACGCCGGGGATATCATCGCCCTGTCGGGTAATACCGGCCGTTCAACAGGTCCGCACCTGCACCTGGAAGTGCTGAAAAACGGTGTGCCTCTTGATCCTCTGCCATGCCTTGAACATCAAAACTACTATGGATAAAACACCTGAACAAGAGGGGCCGCTTATAACAGCGGTCCCTCTTTTTGTTATTAAAAAATTTGACAGGATTTGAATCTATATTTTAAAGGTATATAATGATATTTGTTACTGTAAATCCTTATAACTTGTAAATCCTGAGAAAACGGCATTCCGTGATTTGAACAGAGAGGGGGGGGAGATATTGTACCGTCTAGTTTTTGCCGGGAATGACGGGCGATTGTATGACCACCACAGTCTGCGTGCCACCGGGAGAACCGGGGACAGGTTTGTGGAATTAGCCGGGGACGATCTGGAAAAACTGCCGGCGGGGGCATCACTGGTGCTGGTGCCGGGGGGTAAACCGGTGGGCATTACCAGTAGCGGCCGCTTCACCCTGCTGAAGAATAATCCGTGGCAGAAGGGGCCGGTGTGGGCAGTGGGCGCCCTCCTGCCTCAGGGCTTCACCCGCGTCCTTTTACCGGCATACAGCAGAGATAAGAGCGATAAGCCCCTGCCTTTGTTTGGGTATACTGCAGTAGCGTGCAGGGACGGAGAACTTTATGCTGCTGCCAGATCGACAGACGACCCCCGGCGCTGGGATCCCGCCTTTTATGACACGGGAGAACTGCCGGCATTGGTAAAAGAGAAACTGGAGCGTTACCCGGTTAACAGGATACTGCGCCAGCTGGCCCACTGTAGCCTTGATTACCACTGCTACACAGCCCAGAATATTTTTTACGGCCGCTGGGAAGGAGGCATTCCCGTTTCTCCCTCATGTAACTCAGACTGCCTGGGCTGCATATCTCTCCAGATCTCGGAATGCTGTCCTTCCCCGCAGACAAGGATAAATTTTACGCCAACACCGGAAGAGGTGGCTGAGGCCGCAATACCCCACCTGCAGCGTGATGGCGGCTCCATAATAAGCTTTGGACAGGGCTGTGAAGGCGAGCCTTCCCTGGCAGCCAGGACATTAGTCCAATCTATAGAGAAAATCAGGGAGGTTACCGGCCTGGGCACTATCAACATGAACAGCAACGCCGGCCACAAAGAAAATATCGCTACTATCTGCCGGGCCGGGCTTGACGCCATCCGGGTCAGTATGATCAGCGCCAGGGAGGATACCTACAACGCCTATCACCGTCCATCAGACTTCGGGCTGTCAGATGTCAGGCAGTCAATAAAGTATGCCACAGCACGAGGTGTATGCACGTCCTTAAACTTGCTTGTTTTTCCCGGCCTGACCGACCGCGAAGAAGAGTTTGCCGCTATCTTGAATCTGGTGCGCGATACCGGGATAAACATGATCCAGTTGCGCAACCTGAATATAGATCCCGAGCATCTGCTCAGGTGCCTGCCTGCCGGCAGCGGAAATATTATCGGCATACCTGAGATGATTGAATCACTGCGGGAAGTGCCCAGCCTTGCGGTGGGAAACTTCAGCAGGCCGGTACGGTAAGTAAATACAACAAATTGACAGGGTTTACAGGATTATTATTTTAAAATAAATTATTATGATGTCTGTTAATCTAATTAACCCAGTTTCTTAAAAGTACAATCCAGTTTGCCTTGCGGGTTGTAACCACGTGTGCTATACTTATAAAGTGTTTTTTCTACATGGCGATAGCGAGGTGAGTCAAGTGAAAGAAAATATACACCCTAAATACGGTGTTGCCAAGGTTTCGTGCGTTTGCGGCGAGACTTTTGAAACCGGCTCAACAAAAAAAGAACTGCGGGTAGAAATCTGTTCCAAGTGCCATCCTTTCTATACCGGCACCCAGCGGACAATCGACACTGGCGGCAGAGCTGAGCGATTCCGCAAAAAATACGGCTTGAAGTAAGAAAAGTAGCAGAGCGGGCGCTCTGCTATTTCTGCTAAAGGGGTGATGGTGTGGGTTCCTCGTTCCAGTACGGAGGTCAGGCTGTAATAGAAGGCGTGATGATGCGAGGTCCGGACAGCCGTGCTATCGCAGTGCGAAAGCCTGACCAGTCTATTTTAGTTGATGAGAAAGCAGTAGGCTCAATCACAAAGAGAGTACCTTTTCTAAAGTGGCCTTTTGTGCGCGGGACGATCGTTTTGATCGAATCCCTGGTCATGGGGATTGAGTCATTGTCCTTTTCCGCCAGCCATGCCACCGATGACGAAGAAGAACAGCTGACCACAAAGGAAATTGTAATTACGATTATTCTGTCTCTAGGCCTGGCGATCCTGCTTTTCGCCGTGCTTCCCACCGCGGCCGCGCACCTGCTGATAACAATCGCCCCCGGCACGCTGGTGCAGAATTTTATAGAGGGATTTTTCCGGATTGCTGTGCTCCTGATATACGTAGTGGCCATCGGCAGGCTGGCAGACATCAAGCGTGTTTTCCAGTACCATGGAGCCGAACATAAAGTAATAAACGCCTATGAGGCCAGGGATCAGCTTGTGGTGGAAAAGATCCAGCGCTATTCAACCTTGCATCCCAGGTGTGGCACCAGTTTTCTTCTAATCGTCATAGTAATCAGCATCTTCATTTTTTCCCTGCTGGGACAACAGGTTCTGTGGTGGAGGATCCTCTCCCGGGTGTTGTTGCTACCCGTAGTGGCGGGAATTTCCTATGAATTGGTTAAACTATCAGGTAAGTATGCCACTGCCCCATTGTGCCGCATATTAATAGCTCCGGGGATGTGGCTTCAGAAATTGACCACTAACCCGCCTGACGACGGGCAGGTGGAAGTAGCGCTTTCCGCTTTTAAGGCGGTACTTAAGGAGGGTAATTAACAGTGCTGGAAAAATTGGCCAGCCTTGAAGACAAATATGAAGATTTAGGGAATTTGATCGGAGATCCAGAAGTGATAGCAGACTTGGCCCGCTGGCAGCAGTATGTCAAAGCCCATGCTGATTTGACCAACCTGGTGACCGCGTATCGTGAATTTAAGAAAGTTACCGGGGAAATTCAGGATACAAAGACTCTTCTAGACGAAGAAGATGACAGCGAGTTATGTGAAATGGCCCAGGCGGAGCTTGCCGAGCTTGTCGAAAAAAAAGACAACCTGGAGCAGCGCCTCAAGGTGCTGCTGTTGCCGCAGGATCCCAACGACGAAAAGAATGTGATCCTGGAGATACGCGCCGGCACAGGCGGTGAAGAGGCCGCTCTTTTCGCGGCGGATCTATTCCGGATGTATTCCCGTTACGCTGAGCGGCAGGGGTGGAAGGCCGAGGTGTTAAATGCCAACTACACGGATATTGGCGGTTTCAAAGAATTGATCTTCCTTATTCAAGGCCGGGGGGCGTTCAGCCGTTTAAAATTTGAAAGCGGCGTGCACCGGGTGCAGCGCATTCCCACTACTGAGTCTGGAGGGCGTATACACACCTCCGCTGCTACGGTAGCAGTTTTGCCGGAAGCAGAAGACGTGGACCTTGAAATAGACCCCAACGAATTAAGAATAGATGTTTTCTGCGCGTCTGGACATGGCGGCCAGTCAGTAAACACAACTCAATCCGCGGTGCGAATTACCCATATCCCATCGGGAATAGTGGTTTCTATGCAGGACGAAAAATCGCAGCACAAAAACAAGGACAAGGCCATGAAAGTTTTAAGAGCCCGTCTCTTTGACCGCATGCAGGAAGAACAGCAGCAAAAAGTGGCCAGCACCAGGAGATCAATGGTTGGATCCGGGGACCGCAGTGAGCGGATCAGGACTTATAACTTTCCTCAGAACAGAGTTACCGACCACCGTATCGGTCTTACGCTGCACCGGCTGGACGGGGTGCTGGAAGGGGATCTTGACGAGATAATCGACACTTTGGTCACCACCGACCAGGCGGAGCGGTTAAAACAGATTGATTAAAATGGCCGCGGCAGCCCTTCTAAAAGGGCGTGTGAGGTGAAAAGACATAACTATAACAATCAAAGGTGCAATTAAGACAGCAAGGGAAAAATTTAATGGCCTTGGTATAGCTTCAGCCGCCCTGGATGCCGAGGTGCTTCTTTCTCATGTCACCGGCCTGGAAAAAGCTGCCCTTTACTGTGAGTGGGACCGAACTCTGAAGGATAATGAAGCTGCTCGATATAATATTCTGACCACCAGGAGGCTCTCCGGTGAGCCGGTGGCCTACATCACCGGCCACAAGGAATTTATGGGCCTCGATTTTTATGTCGACAGCGCTGTTTTAATACCCAGGCCTGAGACCGAGCTGTTGGTGGAGCACGCCCTGCAAGTAATGCCACCGTTTTCGGTGCTGATAGATGTCGGGACCGGCAGCGGGGTTATTGCCGTGAGCCTGGCTTATTACAACAAGGAAGCTTTGCTTTACGCCACCGATTGCTCTACTGCAGCTCTGGCGGTGGCCAGGCGTAATTGTATCAGGCACGGTGTGAGTGGCAGGGTATTCCTGCACCCGGGTGACCTTCTGCAGCCGCTGTACGGCTGCCCGGCGGCGGATGGGGTCGATTTAATTGCCGCCAACCTGCCTTATATTGCAGAAAGCGACCTCTCCGGGTTGCCCGGTGAGGTCAGAATGTTTGAGCCCCGTCTTGCTCTTGCCGCAGGAGAAGACGGGCTGGAGCATTACCGCCGGCTTGTGCCGCAAGCCGCGGCCTTCTTAAAAAAGGGCGGCTACCTGCTGATAGAAATAGGGTTTGATCAGGGAAGGCAGGCTGAAGCACTGTTTGATCCGCATGTTTGGGAATCAGAAGTATTAAAGGACTTAGCCGGTTTTGACAGGCTGGTTGTAGCGAGATATAAAGGAGAACAAGGGGCCGGGAAATAAAAGAATGGGGACACACCTACGTTCGGCCCAGGCATTGATACCGAGGGCATGTCCCCCAATCGGAGTGGCCGGATGAAGCCAGGCCCCTGGTTGAAAACAGGGCAAATAGGCATTATAATTTAAAACGATATACATGTCTAAGATTTTCAATGCGAGGTTGCTACTTTGTCTGTAGACCATATAAATACACGTTACATAAAAGTTGACCAAAACAATCCGAAGGCAGACGCCATTGCTTGGGCCGGGCTGATCCTGCGCCAGGGGGGCCTGGTGGCTTTCCCTACAGAAACAGTATATGGTCTGGGAGCCGATGCTGCAAACGCGCGGGCAGTCGCCAGGATTTTTGAGGCGAAGGGTCGCCCGCCGGACAACCCGGTCATCGTGCATGTCGCATCCCGCAGTCAATTAAGCGCACTTGTGGCAAGCGTGCCCAGGGAAGCGGAAATTCTTATGGACGCTTTTTGGCCCGGTCCCCTCACTATTATTCTGCCTGCAGGCAGAGGGGTGTCTGAAGCAGTCACAGCCGGTCTTGCCACTGTAGCGGTTCGCATGCCCGATCACCCGGTCGCGCTGGCATTAATAAAAGCGGCCGGTGTGCCTGTGGCGGCGCCCAGCGCCAACTTGTCGGGGAAACTTAGTCCCACACATGCGGGACACGTTTTACAGGATCTCGACGGCCGTATCGAAGCTATTCTGGACGGTGGCCCGACCGGGGTCGGGGTTGAATCAACTGTTCTTGATATGACCGCAGAGGCGCCGGTTATTTTAAGGCCGGGCGGGATTACTTCGGAAGAGTTGAGTGCCTGCCTCGGTAAGGTAATAATAGATAGTGATGTTATAACGGGCTGTTACGATGGAGAAAGCCCGCGTTCACCAGGCATGAAATACACACACTACGCGCCCCGTGCCCCGCTCCTGCTGGTGACTGGAAACCAGCAGGATGTGGCGTTGAAGATCCGTCAGATAGCCTGTGCGGAAAAGAGCGGCGGCAGGCGGGTAGGTATTCTCACGTACTCCGACAGTAGCGATTTTTCCGCTGCGGGGGAGGTAGTTGTCGCCGGCTGCAGAAAGAAGCCCGAAACAGTCGCGGCCGGGTTATACACCGCCTTGCGCTGTTTCAACGAGCTGGGTGTAGATGTTATTCTGGCGGAAGGCCTCGATGAAAAAGGTGTGGGACTGGCAGTGATGAACCGGCTCAAGAAAGCTGCAGGAGGGCGTATTATAGAAGTATAATTTGTATCACTAACAGATAATAGATATACACAGGGATATACTTCTCCGGATTCCTGCAGGAGGGCTCATGAGTTTTTTTACATTAATAATCTTAGCGGTGGCGCTTGGCACTGACGCCTTTTCTCTGTCTCTGGGAATCGGTATGGCCGGGGTAAACCGCAAGCAAATGCTAATTATCAGCATTACTGTGCTTGTATTTCATATCTTTATGCCTCTGGTAGGATGGTATACAGGCGAACTGGCAGGCAACCTGCTCGGCCGCGCCGCGTCTTTCATCGGGTCTGCCCTGCTGATCTACCTTGGTTGCCGGATGATCTGGGATAGCAGGCGACGAGAAGCCGGGATAAAAGTTTATAAATTTAATGCCTGGGGTCTGATTCTGCTGGGAGTGAGTGTAAGCATGGATGCGTTGAGTGTGGGCTTTACCCTTGGCGCGCAGCAGGTCAATCTTCTGTGGACAGCCGCCACAATAGGTCTCGTCGCGGGGATTATGACTTCTGCCGGCCTGGTCTGCGGACGTTTTATGAGCAGTCTGGTAGGTGAAAGAGCACAGTTTTTAGGCGGGGTGATACTTGTTGGCATAGGGGTAAAACTCTTTTTCTAAAAACAATATTTTCACAGGATTAACAGGAGTCTTAAACAAGATCTAAGCTATAAGTGACCGGGTTCATAAAGGGGGTTATTAGCATGAAAATACTTTTTATCTGTACTGGAAATACCTGCCGCAGCTGCATGGCAGAAGCCCTGGCAGATAAACTGCTGGAGGACAGGTTTGGCACAGGCGGTAATATCAGGGTGTCTTCCGCTGGCCTGGCGGCAGCGCCGGGAGAACCCGCTTCTCCTTTTGCCATTGAGGCCGTGGCCTGGAAAGGGGCTGACATGAGTGATCACCGGGCAGTCATGTTGACACCGGAGAAAGTGCTTGAGGCAGATCTGATTTTAACTATGACCCGGGGACACCGTGATGATGTAAATAATATGTTTCCCGGACATGAAGAGCGGGTTTTCACCCTGGCTGATTTTGCCGGATACGGGGGCGAGGTGTCGGATCCGCTGGGACAAGCCCTGGAAACATACCGCGGGTGCGCTCGCAAACTGGAAGAGATGATCAAACGCGTGCTTGACAAGCTTGAATAATTCGGGACAGAGGAGCGGGACACACCTCTCTAACGGGGTATTCCTTTGGATGAGAGGTATGTCCCAGCGTGAAAATGCAGGGCGGGGAAGCTTTCTAGTTTTAAGTTACGGATGTGGTCGGTTAAAAATGATTAATCCAGTGGATTTTTAAAGGGAAATTGTATTTCTTGTAGAACCTTGCCGGTATACCTTTTACCACATACCAGGACATCAGGGAAGAAGGTCTTAATTAAATATGAAGGTTGCTTTAGCGGGCGATCATGGTGGTTTAAAGCTAAAAGGGCAGATCGCCAATTTTTTCAAAGAGTGGGGAATAGACTACACGGATTTTGGCACATTTTCTGAAGACCCGGTAGACTACCCGGATATCGCCCTGCAAGTGGCGGAAGCTGTGCAAAGTGGTGATTATGAACGGGGCGTGATCTGCTGCGGCACCGGTATTGGCGTGGCCATAGCTGCAAATAAGGTGCCCGGCATCAGGGCATCCCAGTGCCACGACACTTTTTCAGCCAGGGCGGCCAGGGAACATAATAACGCCAACGTTCTCACCATGGGCCAGCGCGTCATTGGGTTCGGCCTGGCCAGGGATATTGTCAAGGTTTGGTTGGAAGCGGAGTTTCAGGGAGGCCGCCATGGCCCCCGGGTTGATAAAATCAGTCTCATAGAGCAAAAATATAATCGTTGCAGTCGGTAGCAGGCACTGCCGGTCGGGGGAGGATTTTTAATGAAATTAATGCGGTCTCTTGCAGCAGTTGACCCGGAAATAAGCCATGCCATAGAGCTTGAAACCAGGCGTCAGCAGCAGACTTTGGAATTAATCGCTTCCGAGAACGTGGCCAGTCGGGCGGTACTGGAGGCGCAAGGTTCAGTTTTGACCAACAAGTATGCCGAAGGATACCCGGGCCGCCGCTATTACGGGGGTTGCGAGTTTGTCGACATAGTGGAAAGCCTGGCCATATCAAGGGCTAAAGAATTGTTCGGCGCAGACTACGCCAACGTGCAGCCGCACTCAGGCGCCCAGGCCAACACCGCTGTCTATTTTGCTCTGCTTCAGCCCGGTGATACAATTCTGGGTATGGACTTGGCCCACGGGGGACACCTCACCCACGGCAGCCCAATAAATATTTCTGGAAAATATTTTAATACCGCTTTTTACGGTGTAGATAAGGAAACCGGCCGTATTAATTATGAACAGCTCTTTGGAGCGGCGATGGAAAGCCAACCAAAACTGATCATTGGGGGGGCCAGCGCTTACCCGCGCGAAATAGATTTTTACAAGATGAAGGAAGTAGCAGAAGAAGTGGGCGCGTATTTATTGGTTGACATGGCCCATATTGCCGGGTTGGTCGCGGCGGGACTGCATATGAGCCCGGTGCCCTACTCAGATGTGGTTACAACCACCACCCACAAGACCCTGCGGGGACCGCGGGGCGGCCTGGTGTTAAGCAAATATGGCGACAAGTACGGTGTAAAACTCAACCGGGCTGTTTTCCCCGGCATCCAGGGAGGGCCACTGATGCACGTGATAGCGGCGAAAGCGGTTGCCCTGAAGGAGGCGCTGGAGTCCGGTTTCAAAGAATACCAGCAACAAATCGTGAACAACGCCCGGGCGCTGGCTTCAGCACTGCTGGAGCGCGGCTTTGAACTGGTTTCCGGTGGGACTGACAACCATTTGATCCTGGTGGATTTAAGAAGCAAGAATATAACAGGCAGTGAAGCCCAGGAATTATTTGATGTTGTGGGCGTAACCATTAATAAAAACGCGATACCGTATGATCCCCAGCCGCCCAATATTGCCAGCGGCATCCGCATTGGTACCCCCGCGGTAACATCACGCGGTCTGGTTGAGGATGACATGGTACAGATTGCGGAAATAATGGACTATGCCGTTATCAACCGCGACGACGCGGTCAAACTGGCCAAGGCGCGGGCAAAAGTAGCCGCTATTTGTGATAAGTATCCGCTTTACTAGGTGGTTGTGATGTGGGAGATACACTGACAGCCGCGTATTACCTTGAACTTTAATATTTTGTTGCTTCTAGCGTTTATTGTTGCCAGACAGATGAATGGGAAACACCTCCCTAACGGGTATTCCTTTGGGGTCGGAGGTATGTCCCCGATTGGAATGGCGGGTTGAAAACCGCCTGCAGCGGAATACAAGTTGCCTTTCAACACTACGATCGGCAACTGAAATGGCAGGGAATATATGAGAGACGATTTTAGCAACTTGAAGAAAACTCAGGAAAGGCCCGTAGACTCTACGCCGAGGCCCATAACACGACCGGGCTGGGACGAGTATTTTATGAGTATAGCGAATGTCGTGGCGTCACGCTCCACCTGTATCAGGAGACAGGTGGGTTCTGTAGTGGTCAGGGACAAGAGGATCTTGTGCAGCGGTTACAACGGAGCGCCGGCAGGTTTAAAGCATTGTTTGGAAATAGGGTGCCTGAGGGAACAGAAAGGAGTGCCTTCCGGCCAGCGCCATGAGCTCTGCCGGGGCCTCCACGCGGAGCAAAACGCGATTATTCAGGCTGCGGTGCACGGCACGGCTATTAAAGGATCGATCTATTATGTGACCCACCAGCCCTGTATTCTCTGCGCCAAAATCCTGATCAACGCGGGGATCAAAAAGGTCATATTCCAGGGGGAATACCCCGACCCGATGGCACTGGCGCTTTTCGCAGAAGCCGGGGTAGATCTGGTGCATTACGTGCCAAAGTAAAACAATCCGACAGGGTTAACAGGACTAGAAAGAATATCATAAGATTATAAGATTATATTAAATATAATCTT
>JAQVXL010000024.1 GCA_028709235.1 Desulfotomaculaceae bacterium | reverse complement strand
CCTGGGTGCGTGTTTATGACTGATATATGGTGCCAGATACCACCCTGGTTATGCCAATAATTCAAATTTTTGATTGCTAGGTAAGGTCAAAGAAAAAAAACAGGGGTTTCTGCATCAGAATCATATAATTATAAAAACATTTTAACTATTTGATGGGAGGGTGTGCTTGTGAAAACCAGGGGTGTTATTATGACTGCCGTATCATTTATTTTATTCTTGGGCGTAATAATTCTTTCAGCCGGACCGGCCATGGCTGCGGCCACCTACGAGCCGCTGACAGATCTGTCTGTGCGCAGCGGCAGGGTCAGTGAGCTCGGCGTAATTAAAGGTGAGTTTACTGCCGGTACTCTGCGTGAGGGGGACTCTGTTGTCCTGACCCTCCCTGCAGGTTATATCTGGACGACGGCAGATCCCGGTTCCGGCGAGTCGGTGGCCGCGGCGGCGTACCAGACCACGGAGGAATGGAACACCATGGAAGTCACTTCCGGCAATGTGATATACGGTACCGGCAACTACATCAAGATCCCCAGCGGATGTTCCGGCGAGGACAACGGCCTGTACAGGGGCGCCACGCCGCTGCTGCAGTTTACCCGGCTCAACGACAGGGAAGTGCTGATGGAACTCTTAGCTGAACCTGTTTCATCCAGGGCTTGCTGCTTATTTATCCATGCCGAGCGCGTGTATGTGGCCGGCGGCAGCGGTGATTACGTTTCCCTGGATATAGATGCCCCGGCAGGCTCGGGTTTTGACAGCGGAGCCGGTGTGTACAACAGCGTGGAAGGTATAGATATCCCCTCTATTTACGCCGGCATTCCGGAGCAGCAGATCGGTACGGTTGTCATTCACGAGGCCGCAGCCGGCCGCTTCGGCGCGGGCCAGGTTCTGTCACTGCGGCTGCCGTCCGGTGCGGCCTGGGTAAAGCTGGCTGAGGACAGCGATCATGGCCTGGCAGTCAGCGGCTCTATTAGTGATGATGGCAGGACGGCCGATTTCAGGTTTTCCGGTAAATCCTCTGCTGCCGCAGACCTGGAGTTAACAGGTATGGCAGTAGAGCTGGAGAAGGATTTATATGGCTTGCTGAATGTCAGGGTCAGCGGCTCGGCCGGCCTGGCCGGGGAACTGACTGTGGCCAGGGGCGTACCGCCCGCGGCTGTATTTACCGTAGGCCAGGCTGAGTTTGCTGCGGAAGGTGTAAAATATACCATAGATATTGCGCCGTACATTAAAGATGACCGGGTCTTCCTGCCGGTGCGCTACTTTGCCCACGCCGCAGGGGTAACGGATGACAATATCACCTGGCGCCCGGGTGACCGGAGCGTAGAGATTGGAATAAACGGCAGGGTTGTTAAAATGACCATTGACAGCAGCATTATGTATGTCGATAATAAAGCGGTCCAAATGGATGTTGCTCCCGAGATAATTTCCCCCGGCAGGACCATGCTGCCTCTGCGCTGGATTGCCGAGGCCCTGGGCTATGATGTTTACTGGGACGCGGTAGCGCAAAGAGTTTTCGTTTTAGGCGTGAGCGACAGTTAGGCGGAACCCTGTAGCCGCGGCTTCAGCCGCACATCTTTGACGGAAAGCGCTTCTTAAAAGAGGAAAATGGACACACATCTGTTGTTCTTGATGCGGCTAACGTTTAGTGCTACCAGACATAGGAATAGGACACACCTCTCTTACAAGTATTCCTCTGATGTCAGAGGTGTGTCCCGACCGGATATGCGCCCCGGGTTATCATCACGATAACCCGGATGTTTTTTATCATGTGAGATCAGGGGATGTCCATTTTGGCTCACCCTATTGATTGCCAAGTGATTTCCAGAAGGGTATATCTCTACTTCTGTCGAAGATAGACTAATTCAGTAATTTTTTCGGGGTATAACGTATGCGGCAGAAGACTGTGGGAAGCATCACTTTTATTGTTTCTCTGGTTCTATTTTTTTTCATAACCAATAGCCTGGCCCTGTGGTATGTTTTTCACCAGATGGGTTTTGACAGCGACTTCCGCTTTGCGGACGGCGCCCACGTTAAGAGCGATGTCCTGGATCTCTATATGGAATACGTAGCCGGCCAGGGTGGTTATAAAATCGCCGTCATTGGTGACTCGGTCGTCCAGGGGGCCGGTGTTGCCGATCGGGGGCAGACCATTACCGCCTATCTGCAGGACGAGCTGTGTGGCAGTTATTTAAAATCGGCCAGAGTATTTAACTTCGGGCTGCCGGGCGGGCGGCCCGCCGATCTTTACCTGACAGTTAAAAAGCTGCATGAGGCCGGGGCCGTTCAGATGGTCGTGGTCAACATCTCCTACCCCTTCTTTTCCGCTGAAATGACCAAGACCCCCCTCCTCTATTTTAAAGTCTGGGCCCCCGGTTTATCAGCAGAGGAGAAGCAGGAACTCAAAGTTCCTGCTGGCATTACGCCGGCGCAGGCGCCGCAAACAGTGCCGGCCGGAATCGGTGGCGTTCAGGATATCGAGAATAATATACAAAAAACAGTCAGCCGCTACTGGGCAGTTTACCGCTTCAGGCAGGAACTGAACCGCTACCTGTTTGGCGGTCAACCGGCGGTCCAGGGAAAGGCTTATTTAGATCTGGCCCTGCACGGCATCACACCTGACGCGGCGCAGCCAGCAGAGGAACCCCTGCTGGAAGAGCCTCTTTCCGAAAAGGACAAGCCGGAAAACAGGTATAAGGTCTGGTTCAGCTTCCCCTGGAGTGATAAGGACCGGGAGCATCTGAAAAACGTCTTTAATGTCACTGAAGAAGATAACGTCAACTTCAAGTATTACCGCAAGTTATGCCGGTACCTGGCAGAAAACAATATACAAGCTGTGATTTTTATGAGTCCGGTAAACCACAGCCTGCTGCAGCATTACGGGCTGATTGACTATAGTTCTTATGCTGACAACACCGGCCTGATCGAGCAGGTGGCGGACGGCAGCGGGATCATGTTGTTAAATTACCAGGAAGCTGTGTCGCCGGATCTTTTCCATGATTCCATGCATATGCTTGACGGGGGTAATGCCCTCACCGCCGGGCTGCTGCGCCGGGACCTGCAGCCTTTGATCGAAGGAGCGGCAGTCCAATGATATTTAATACATGGGTGTACGGCGCCTTTCTGGCGGCTTTCTTCATTTTGTACTGGGCTGTCCCCGCCAGAGGCCGCACTGCGGCGCTGCTGTTGGGGGGATTGGTCTTCTACACCTATTATTTACCCGCGCATACACTGCTGATAGCTGCGCTGATCCTGGCCACGTATGGCCTCAGCGCGGTTATCAGCAGGTTGAAAGCGGTGCAAGCTGACGGCGTGCCGTCAACAGGGTTTTTAAATGTAAATACCGTCTTTGTGTTGTCGCTGGTGCTCTGCCTGGGGGTGCTGGCTTACTATAAATACCTCGACCTGCTGGCGGCAACTTTTGACGGCCTTATTCTGCTGCTGCGGTTTGGCGCTCCCTATCAGGTCCCGGATATCGTCATCCCGCTTGGTCTTTCATTTTTTATATTTGAATTTGTCCATTACCTGGCTGAAATCTATAAAGGTTCGACTCCCAGAGGCAGCCTGGTCGAATATGCTGCTTTCGGTCTTTTCTTCCCCACCCTGGTGGCCGGCCCGATCAAAAGGTTTCAGCCATTTCTGGAGCAGTTGCGCAGCCCGGCCGGCTTCAGGCTGGAATTCGTCAGTGAAGGTTTGTACCGCATCCTGATCGGGTTGGGCAAAAAAGTGATCATAGCCGACAGCATGGCGGTTTTTACCGGACCGCTGGCCAACCCGTTAAACGCCGCCGGCGCCGATTACTGGGTGGCCATTTATGCTTTTGCGATTAAGATTTATTTTGATTTCTCCGGCTACTCCGACATTGCTATCGGCAGCGCCAAGATCCTGAGTATCCAGGTGCCGGAAAACTTCAACCGGCCTTACTTCCAGCAGAATATATCCGCCTTCTGGAACAACTGGCACATGTCCTTGAGCAGCTGGATCAAGGACTACCTATATATCCCGCTGGGCGGTAACAGGGGAACATTCCTTTTCACACTGAGAAATCTGATCATTGCTATGGCATTGTGCGGGCTCTGGCACGGCGCCGCCTGGAACTTCGTCGTGTGGGGTCTCTACCACGGGGTGGGAATGAGCTTGTACAGGATATACCGGAAAAAGGGTGTCTTCCTGATAGAATTAATGGAGAGGCTGCCGGCGCCGCTGATTAGAGTAGTTTCAATATTAATTACATTTCATTTTGTTTGTATCGGCTGGGTTTTCTTTGCCACTGACTTAAACACAGCTATTCAATTTTTTTACTGCGCAGGCCAGGCCTTGATATGTAATTAGACATATCACTAATGGGGCGCTGGAGAGGATGAAAATTATGGGGTGGTGAATTAGTTTGGGCCGGACAGTTATTTTAAATGTCATAAAAGCATTTTTTGTCATCCTGGTAGTAATTTTGGCCGTACTGTTCAGTACCGGTCAGGAATCAAAATTTATTTATACTGATTTTTAAGGTTAAGACAAATATTGACAACATTGGGTTGCAAACATATACTTAATCCAGTGAAGCATTAAAATACATAAGAAAGTTACAGCAGGAGGTACGCAGTGGACAGCCCGAGCAGGAAAGAATTTTTTACCCGTCTGGAAGGAGTCCTTATGGATATAGGACGGCGGATACACGCCGAGTTAGACGCGCACATGGTCTCAGGCATAACCGGCAGCCAGTTTTTTGTCCTGAAGAAAATCGACGCCCATGGCAGGATGACAGTTTCCGAGGTGGCGGATCATCTGCAGGTGTCTTTAAGCGCCATTACCGCCCTGGTTGACAGGCTGGTGCAAGCCGGCCTGGTGATCAGGAGCCGCGATGAAAAGGACCGTCGCCTGGTCTGGCTTGGGGCCACGGACAAAGGAAAGGAAATTCTGGCCAGGTGCGTCGAGGGCAGAAGAGAGGTAGCCGCAAAATATTTTGGTCAGCTTTCCGATAAGGACCTGGAAAAATTGCTGGAAATATTCGAAAAAATCCTGGCCAGATTAAAATCTGAAGAGAAAAACAAGTAATATATCTTTTTATTATAGCGCAATAAGGGATGCGGTTTTTTATACATATCGAATCAATTGACTAAACGGCTAAAAAGGGAGATGACGGGTTTTGTTAAAATATGTCTGGGGCTATCCGGGCTTATTCCTGCCTTTTGTAGAGAATTGACAAAAACTGTGGTAGAATAGGGCAAGGCGAAAAGCCAAGAATATAAGAGGTTTTTTGACAGGATGAGAGTAAATCTCCTTGATATTAAAATTGATGCCCTGAGCATGGAAGAAACAGTGGAACGCGTGGCCGGTCTGATCAGAAACAACCGGCCATTCCGGGTTATGACCCTCAATCCCGAATACCTTTATCAAGCCCGGTCTGACAGGGAGTTGCTGGACCTGGCCCGGCGGGCCGATCTGGTAACCGCGGACGGGGAGGGAATTGTCTGGGCCTGCCGGGTGGCTGGCTGCCCTGTTCCTGAAAGGGTGACCGGGATTGACCTGATGCTCAAACTGTTGGAAAGGGCCTCCTTATCCGGCTGGAGTGTCTATCTCTTCGGTGCTGCGCCCGGTGTAGCCATTGCAGCGGCGGAAAGGATCTGCCAGGAATACCCCGGCCTCAGGATAGCCGGTAGCCAGCACGGCTATTTTCAGGCAGGTGAAGAAAGCCGGATTGCACAGGAAATTAAAGAAACCAGGCCAGACCTGCTTTTTGTGGCGCTGGGGGCGCCAAAACAGGAGATATGGATAGACCGCTATCTGGAGAAAACGGGGGCAGGCGGCGCCATAGGGGTGGGAGGCAGTTTTGACGTCCTGGCTGGCAGGGTGCGGCGCGCGCCGCGCTGGGTCCGCCGTCTGCGTCTGGAATGGCTGGCCCGTCTATTAAGACAGCCCTCGCGGTGGCGCCGCCAGATGATCCTGCCCCTTTTCGCCTGGACAGTGCTCAAGGAATACAAACTAAAAAGGTTTTGACAGGGTTAAGAGCTTCAGTCCAGTCATTATCGAATTATTTGAGACATGTTGTAGATATTTCAAATAAGTTACGAGATCTATGTCATTGAATTAAAAATAAATTAAATATCCCATAAATCTTTTTTTTAATGCTGTTTATCCTGTTAATCTTGTCAATTTGTTTTGAGTCTTTTTAGGAGAATAATTATGCCTAAGGTGGTAATCTCGGGGTACTACGGTTTTCACAACAGCGGCGATGAGGCCATACTATATGCCATGCTTATGGCGTTGCGGGACGTCGTTCCGGATCTGGAGGCCATTGTGCTTTCCGGGGACCCGGCTTACACGGCTCGGGAATTTGGCGTCCGGGCAATACCAAGGGACAATCCGGCGCAGGTTTTTAAAGCCCTGGGGGAATGTAAGCTCCTAATAAGCGGCGCCGGAGGGCTTTTACAGGATATAAACGGCCCCAGGAGTATAATTTATTACCTTGGTGTGGTTTTAATGGCCAGGCTGTTAGGCAAGCCCGTTTTCTTTTACGCGCAGGGATTTGGGCCGGTCAGTTCCCCTATCGGGAAAACGCTGGTGCGCCAGGTGGCCAACCGTGCAAATGCAATTACGCTCAGGGATTCCGATTCCAGGGATGAGTTGAGCGCACTGGGAGTAACCAGGCCCCGGCTTGAAGTTACTGCCGATCCGGTGCTCGGGCTGGATCCTTCCCTGGTGGATAGAAACAAAGGACGAGATATTTTGGATAGGCTGGGGGCGGACAATCGCCCTGTGGCCGGTATATCAGTAAGGCCCTGGAAAGGTTTGGACGGATATAAAGAGGTAATTGCCAGGGTGGCCGACGATCTGCTGACAAATTGCTGGCAGGTGGTGCTGGTGCCGATGCATTGTCCCGGTGATCTGAAAACATGCCGGGAAGTTGCCGCCCGGATGCGCGGCAGGGCTTTGCTTTTTGAGGAGCAGGCCGATTATATGAATATAATGTCGCTGGCGGCCAACCTCGATCTGGCCGTCGGCATGAGGCTGCACTTCCTGATCTTCAGTGTTATTTTCGGTGTGCCGGTGGTCGGTATTCCCTACGACCCCAAGGTAAACCGCTTTTTACAGTCGGTAGGCCTGCCTGACGGGTTCAACGCGGAAAAGCTGGATTATGATGAGCTATCAGCAGGGGTAAGGAATGTTCTGGATAAACTGGATGAAATCAGCGGCAGCCTGAAGGTTCGGACAGCGCCCCTGCGCGCTGAGGCTCTAAAAAACGCTGCAATGGCTGCTGAACTCCTAAGGTCCGTCTAGCGTCTAAATTATAAGCGGAACGGGGACACACCTCTGGTTGGAGCCGGGCTTTGATGCCGAGGTATGTCCCCGATCGGAATGGCGGGATAAATCCCGCTATACAAAAATCTATAGGCTAGACAGCAGATAAATGTAGCTGCGGCACCCCAGGATAGGCAGGATGGCCGGTGCAAGAATATGTGACAATTCTCTTCTTGCCAGGTGACAAAACATGATATACAATTTTATCAATATGGTCTTAGGTCGGTTAGAACCTGCCGTCTCCTTTCAAGAGGATTTTAAGCGTGTCATGTCGAATTTTTTTGCCGAGGAGGAGTATAATGAGACTGAACAAACATAGAACAATCATCCTGGTATTGCTTACTGCGGCGAGCCTATTCATTGTTTATACCGCCTTTGCCGGGGCAGATAGCGATCCAGGCAGCAGCGGTGATCCTCTGGTGACCCAGAGTTACGTTGATCAGTATGTCCAGTGGGAAGTGGTTGAATTAGAAATGGGGCAGGTTTTAAATGGCTATGCGGGGACGGAAATAATTGTTAGACGCGGAAAGACGGTTGTTGTTGACCCGTCCGGCAACGGTATTCCCGATTTGACTGCAGGAGCGGATATTTTTGCAGGCAGTTCAGTACCAAACAACCACCTGCTGCTAATACCGCGGGATGACGGGCGCGCTGTGGGTGCTCAGTCCGCTGCTGTGGTAATGTACCGAGGAGGGGCTTCAGTACGCTAATCAGTTGAATGGTATTTGAAATCAACTGCATGTAAATGAGGTGGAATGAAGTGAGCAAGCCGAAGCGAAGGCTTAGAAGAAAAGTTCCTTTTATTATCTGTTCAATACTGTTGATCGCACTACTTGCCGCGGGCTATAACGAGGTCAACAAAATACTGAATCCTGAAATAGATGGTATGGGCAGCATTAGTATGCCCATAACAAGCGGCAAACGTACCAATGTGCTCCTCCTGGGTATCGACGCCCGGGAAGGGGAAACTATGGCACGGACTGATTCCATCATCATGGCCAGCATTGATCCCAAGTCCAAACAGATAGCCCTGCTTTCCATCCCGCGGGATACCAGGGTGAAAATACCCGGGCACGGCTGGGATAAAATTAACGCCGCCAGTGTTTACGGCGGGCCGGAGTTGACCGCAAAGGTCGTTTCCGATCTGGTGGGAGTACCGCTAAAGCATTATGTGATGACCGATTTCAGCGGATTTAAAGAGATAGTGGACACGCTGGGTGGCGTCACCCTTGATGTTGAGCAATACATGTACCACCCGGACGAGGTGGAATACAGTATTAACTTGAGTGAAGGCCTTCAGCGCCTGGATGGAGATAAAGCGCTCCAGTACGTAAGGTACCGCGGCTATGTGCAGGGGGACATAGAACGTACCAAGCACCAGCAGGTATTTTTAATGGCTCTGGCCGAGGAAATGCTGCAGCCCAGCACCATACCCAAGTTGCCCAAGTTAGTACAGGAAATCGACAAGTATGTAAAGACCAATTTAGGCGTTGGCGACATGATTAAATTAGCCTCGGCTGCAAAGAGCATCGACAATTACACTATGGTTTCCCAGACTCTGCCGGGAAGGGATATTGACATTGGCGGAGTGAGCTACTGGGGAGTTGATCCGGCGGAAGCCCGGCAAATGGTGGCGGGTCTTTTTAACGGGGAGATTACGACCGATATTGTGATGAATACGCCACTTGCCGGGCAGTATGCTCCTCCTCCTGAAGAAATAGTGGTGGAGGAGGAAGAAGAGCAGGCTGATGATCCAAAACAGCAGGAGGGAGACAGGGCCGACCGGAGTCCAATCGTGCCGGCCAGGCCGGATTCGGATGGCGTTACGGACAGCTCGGATACTGATGATGACGCAGAGATTTCAGACAGCCCGGAGCCCCCGGTAATCATCACACCTATAGATGATGATACGGGAGCAACTGAAGAAGATGACGTCGACGCCGATACCGGATCTGATAAAAAAGGTACAAGCGGCAGCAGAGCCACCAGAGATAAAACTTCAACATAATTAACAAGGGGCGTCAGTGATGACGCCCCTTGTTAATATTTGGTCGGGTTTACCCGGCCAATGTGCGGATTAAAAATCGCACCTGCAATAATTTCAGCTGCCGGTCGTAGCGTTGATAGGCATTTTTCATCCCGGGTTTTCAACTCGCCATTCCAATTGGGGACATACTTCCGATCCCAGAGGAATACCCGTTAGAGAAGTGTATCCCCATTCCGCTTTAAAGCGGAACGAAATATTCCAGCATCATAATAAAGTGGATGATGCTGCCGGCCATCACAAAAAGGTGAAAGACCTCATGAAAGCCAAAGCGGTTGGGAAAAAAATTAAAACACTTGGTGGCATAAATTATCGCGCCGATGGTGTAGATGACCCCGCCAATGACCATTAAATAAACTGCCCCGGCAGGCAGGTTTTTAAAAAGCTGCAGGAAAGGCACCAGCGCTATCCAACCCAGGGTAACATAGAAAACCGTGGAAACATAGCGCGGAATCTGCATAAAACATATCTTGAGGAACACGCCAATTAAAGCCAGGGTCCAGACAGCGATGAGCATCGCCCACTTCCATGCTCCGGTAAGGCCATAGTAGAACACGGGAGTATATGACCCCGCGATTACCAGATAAATGGCAACATGATCAAGCTTCCTTAAGAGTAGTGTTTTTTGCGGTGATACTTTAAGCCAGTGGTATAAAGAACTGGCCCCGTATAAGAAAATAATGCTGATACCGTAAATTGTCATGGTAACTAGTTTTGAGACGTTATTCTTTGCCAGTATGATCAGAAAAACCAGGCCCACTATTGATGCGATAAAAGTCACAAAATGGGTCAGGGCGTTAACCGGCTCTTTTATCTTTACCATAGCTCCAAACCCTCCAAATCATTTCTATTCCAGCGGGGGCGTTTCCTGGCCGTCCAGGTGAGGCAGCGCGGCGGCGACGCCGAGTAGAAGCCAGAAATAGACGGCCATAGTGGGGACCTCAAAGATGTTTTCTACACCATTATGCAGAAGTATACCCATCAGGCCGGCGAACAAACCACCGGCAAGTCCCTTCAAGTAGGGGTCGGTCAGCCTTCTGTATGAATTCAAAACACAGCGCGCACCGCTGATTAACAGCCAGACAAACGCGGCCACGCCGATGAGGCCTGACTCGGTGGCTGTCTTCAGGTAAAAGTTATCGACATAGTTGCTGCTTGGAATATAACGGGCTGCCACTGCCCCGCCGTATCGCCCGAATCCCTCGCCGAACAGCGGTTCGTTCTGCAGCTTTTCTATAGCCTTATTCCAGCGGGCCACCCGCCCGGCTCTGGCGCTGCTTAGCAAGTAGGCCGGAGATAGCATGTAGCCGATGCGTGAGGATATGCCCGGTATCAGCTTAGGCGCGGCGTAAACTGTAGCCCCCAGCGCCAGTAAAATGCGCCAGTTGTAGATAAGGCCGTAGATCACGAAAGCGCCGGCCATGGCCAGCCAGGCTCCCCTGGAATAGGTAAAAATCAAGCTCAAGACCATCGGCGCCAGGCAGGCGATGTAATAATACCGCTGCAGCCTTGTCCCGGCAGAAAGCAGCTGGCTGACTGTAAGCGGTATTAACAGCACCAGGAAACTTCCTAAAACGTTGGGACTGTGCAGGATGGAAAATACCCTGGTCCTGACGCCTCCTTCAGCCGCATCCAGCCAGGTGGATGGGATCTCCACCCCGATAATATATTGGTATACCCCGTGCAACGCGATCAGCGTGCCCAGGGCTACCAGCAGGTTAACCAGAAACCGCGCCTGCCTTTTGTTCAGCAGCAGGTTGCTGGCCACAAAGAACCACAGCGCATACTGCACGTATACCCGCAGCCCTTCGATGGCGATGCCCGTCTGGGGCGAGCGGACCAGGAAAAGGAAAACTGCTACCGCCAGGAAGAGCATTATCGGCATGTCCATGGGTGTAAGTCGGTATGTCAGCCTGCCCCGCAGGGCCATTTGCGCCGGCCAGGCCAGGACAAGCAGAATCAGCAGCAGTTCGTCCCAGTAGCTTGCCAGTAACATGTATCTGGAAGTGCGCAGCGCGTAGTCCACGACAGGATAACAAATCACAAGCGCAAGAACCGTCTCTACCCTGACCCCCGCAATACTGGTAAGGATAAAGCTGTTTTGCCAGGCAGGGCGCGGCTTCAGATTCAGCAAAAAGCTGCCCGGCAGGCCGCGCCTGACTGCTGTTCCCGCCAGTGACAGCGGCTGCAGCAGCAGGCCGGCCAGGCAGGCGAGAATCCTGGCAAACAGCGAGCTTCGGATAGCATACCGGCGGCTGGGCCAGGCGGTGTCTGTAAGCCACCGACGAAAGACGCTGTGCCGGCATGTTCTGGACAGACCGGCCGCCAGGCGGCCAAGCAAGCTTTCCTGCCATGCTAGTGAGTTCATAACGCAGTTCCTCCATGTTGATTAATGAGTATATTATAAATCAAAGCAGTGCGGAAATCCATGATATCGTTGTCCTTACCGGCCGGACCCGATAATCTCCTTGTGGAATGAATAGTAAATTGGTAAAATGAGAAAAGCACAGCGGGAGGGCGCGTTTGTGAGATCTTTGAAGATTCTGCATATCATTGGCGGCGGGGAATTCGGCGGGGCTGAAAAACATATTTTAAACCTGGCCGGGGCGGTTGACCTCCAGGCGGTAGAACTCACGGTTTGCTGCCTTTTTAGCGCTCCCTTTGTTGAGATTGCCGCCAGGGCCGGGATCAAGGCCCTGGCTGTTCCCATGCGCAGCAAAGCTGATTTTGCTGTGATCAGGAAATTGTCCGGCTTGATTCAAAGCGGGGAGTTTGATCTAGTCCATACCCACGGAGTAAGGGCCAACCTGCTAGGGAGGCTGGCCGCCCGCCAGGCCGGCAAAAAGAAGGTAATTACTACGGTGCACAGCCTCCTGGAAAGGGATTACCAGGGAATGGCGCTTCGCTATGTCAATAGCCTGGCGGAACGGGCAACGAGGTCCTTAACCGGCCACTTTATCGCTGTTTCGCAGGGTCTCAAAGACCGCCTGGTTGCCGGCGGGATCCCGGCGCAGAGTATTACTGTGATTTATAACGGGATATTATTGGACGGGCTCAGGCCTGTTGACGCCGCGGAGGCCGACTTAACAAGCAGGGAAGCGCCGCTGGTCGGTATCGTGGCGCGGCTGCACGCGGTGAAAGGGCACCGCTACTTTATTGAAGCGGCCCGGGAAATACTGCTGCAGCGGCCGGCCACCCGTTTTTTAATTGTGGGGGACGGACCGTACCGCCCAGTTTTAGAAAAGCTGGCCGGCAGCATGGGAGTAAGCGATAAGGTTGTCTTTACCGGTTTTGTTGAAGATGTGTATTCATTAATGGCTGAGCTGGACCTGCTGGTGATTTCCTCATTGTGGGAAGGGTTCGGGCTGACAGCAATAGAGGCGCTGGCCCTTGGGGTGCCGGTGGTGGCAACCGAGGTCGGTGGTTTACCCGAGGTAGTCCAGCACGGAGAGACCGGACTTTTGGCGCCTCCTGCTGACGCTGCCGCCCTGGCTAAAAGCATTGTCTGGATGCTGGAGCACCCGCAGGAAGGCAGGGAAATGGCCGCAAAAGGTGGGGACATGGTGCGGCGTAAGTTTACCGCCGAAGAAATGGCCCGCCGGACTGTAAACCTGTATCGAAAGGTGGTGGGTGAAGACGATGTTTAGGGGAGAGAATATTATCTGCCTGGCGGCCGCTGCCTGGCAGGGAATGTGGGCGCGCGCGCAGCAGTTCATGACCATATTTGCCCGCTCGGGCAACCGGATATTATATGTTGATCCTCCCTTTACCCTTATTTCCCCCCTTAAAAATCCTGCCCTGCGGAGCGCGCCGAAAGACCTCCGACAATGCGGGGGAGAAAATATCGACCTCTACAGTCCGCCGGTTATACTGCCCTTCGGTAATATGTACCGGACCATTAACCGCATCAACCAGAAGATAATTGCCGGCAGCCTAAAAAGGCTCTGCCGGGAACTGGCATTCAAGCCCACTATCTGTTGGACCTACTTGCCCAACACGGTTGACCTGCGCCTGCCCGCCGGTGTCACGCTTGTTTACGACTGCGCGGATGAGCATACCGCTTTTCCCGGTTTGATTAATAAAGCAACAGTTTTACAGATGGAAATGGAGCTTTTTGCCCGCGCTGACGTGTCGCTGGCCAGCGCCCGGGAGCTTTGTGAGCGCAAGAAAGAATTAGCGCCGGCAATCACGCTGGTGCCAAACGGAGCCGACGTGGAGCATTTTAAAAAGGCAATGCAGCCCGGCCTGCCGGCGCCGCCGGAATTGAAGACCTTAGCCAGGCCGGTTGTCGGTTATGTCGGGGCGGTCAGCGCCTGGTTCGACCAGGAGATGCTGGCGACCGCCGCCCGCGCCCACCCGGATTGGTCTTTTGTTTTGGTTGGTCCCATGGAC
This sequence comes from Desulfotomaculaceae bacterium, assembly GCA_028709235.1. Classification (GTDB taxonomy): domain Bacteria; phylum Bacillota; class Desulfotomaculia; order Desulfotomaculales; family Pelotomaculaceae; genus Syntrophopropionicum. The sequence goes on along the minus strand of JAQVXL010000024.1, from coordinate 18,346 downwards.
ACAGATGTTTTGCTGCTTAACTCTCTGCCCAATGTGCATCTGCTTGGGCGCAGTGCCTATTCCGATCTGCCAGCTTACCTGAAATGTTTTGACATTGCCGTGATTCCCTTCAAAATTAATGATCTGACCACGGGTGTGAACCCGGTGAAACTATATGAATATCTTGCCGCCGGCCGCCCGGTTGTTTCTTCAGATCTGCCCGAGGTAAGGACATTCCGGCCTCATGTAGCGATAGCCGGTACTCCGGCAGAGTTTGTCAGGAAACTGGAGGAGGAATTGGCTGCTGATTCACCAATTAAAAGAGCGGAGCGGCTTGAGATTGCCGGGTGGCACTCCTGGGAAGCCAGGGCTGAATCTGCCGTGGCGGCTGTTCGGCGGAACAGAAAAAGAAAAATATAGGGGGATAAAGGAAAACAAAAATTGTTGAATTATAATGAATTATTTTGAATTATTATGGAAAACAGCAAAAAATTATTGGTTCATTCTACAACCCTCTTTTATTCTATAATCTCCACGTCCATCACCTGTCCCTTGAACTCGTAAAGAAGGGATTTGACATAGTACTCTTTGTTGCACCTGATATCCTGTCCGCCCAGGTTGATTGTGCCGGCCGATATAACTGTTGTTCCCTCCAGAGTAAAAATCACGTCTTTCAAATAAGGGTCGATTGTCTCCACCCGCTGGCCGTTGCTGTCTGAAGTGATCATATAGGCAGGCTGAATTTTGAAATCTTTCACTACCACGTTGGTAAAACTGGACCCTGAAACCATCTTGTCTCCCACCTGGACATTCGTTAGCATTTCCGGGCGGATGGCAGGAGTCAGTACCGTTACCTGTACAGATTTAGGCGCGTTCTGGACTTTATCCTGTCCCATGATTTTATAAACCGCCCCCCCAATTACCAGTAATACCGCTGCTAGCACCAGCAGGTCAACAATATTTACCAACCCCAGAAACTTCCCTTTCTCATCAATAATTTTCATATACTATCTCCTCGTAAAATCTCTTATTACAATATAAATCAAATTCTTACCCAGATCAACTTTAAGATGCTGTCTCACGGCCGAAAAGAAGCAATTTTTAGAATTACAGGTTTGTGCCGTGTATTTTTAGGTTTATAATGGTATAAACATGTTTATTATGTTTCGGAGGTGGAAATTATATGTTGGATATAAAACAAATCCAAGAAATACTGCCCCACCGCTACCCTTTTCTGCTGGTGGACAAGATCATATCCGTAGAAGAGGGCAAAAAAGCCGTGGGTATTAAGAATGTCAGCGTAAACGAACCCTTTTTTCAGGGGCATTTTCCCGGACACCCGGTCATGCCTGGGGTGCTGATCCTCGAAGCCATGGCTCAGGTCGGTGCTGTGGCTGTATTGAAGATGCCTGAATTCGCCGGGAAAATAGCCCTTTTTGCCGGTATGGATAAAGTGCGCTTCCGGCGGCAGGTGGTTCCGGGTGACGTGCTCAGGATTGAGGTTGAGGTGCAAAAACTGCGCGGGGCTTTCGGCAAAAGCTATGCCGCCGCTTACGTCGGTGATGAAATGGCCGCCGAGGCGGAATTGATGTTTGGCCTGCAAAAATAGTAAAGGATCGGGCAGGTCTTTTAATAGCTGGCTGGTCCGACGCAGGGCGTTGCACTGCCTATGGATGCCGTAGAATTAATCACATTTTTAAGCATCGCGCAATTAGGCGATATGTGGAGTATCATTAAGGTGGTCGGCCACCAGGGCTTATTGGCAAATTAAATGGCGTTATTGAGTTGTATTTTGAATATTGTCACATCCTGTCCCAATGGGATAGAATAGATATGATCCGTATCTTTGTCCAATATGGGGGGATGCTGCTCGTGCAGATACCGGTAACGGCTATCATAGTGGCCCTGGGACTGGCATTGCTGGTTACTCCAATGGTCAAGAAATATGCCTTTAAGATTGGCGCACTGGACCGTCCCGACCAGAGAAAAGTACATCAGCAGGTTATGCCGAGGCTGGGCGGCCTGGCTATTTATTTCAGTTTTATCACGGCAGTGCTGCTGACCATGGAGATAACCCCGCAGATATGCGGGCTCCTGCTGGGCAGTACCTTGATTATCATACTGGGGTTTATTGACGACATCAGAGGGCTGTCGCCGGGGCTGAAGCTGACAGGTCAGATAATAGCGGCGGTTGCTGTTATCCCATTCGGGCTGGAAGTTAATTCATTAACTAACCCGTTTTCTAACGAGATGCCGTTAGCTTTAGGTTATCTGAGTATTCCTGTAACTGTGCTGTGGATCGTGTCGGTAACCAACGCGGTTAACCTCATCGACGGCCTGGACGGTCTGGCCGGAGGTACGATCTTTATATCAGCCCTGACTCTTGCCGCGGTGGTTTGGATTGAAACCACTACCGCAGGCGTTTTCCCCGGTCAGAGTGAAGCTGTTGCTTTAGCCTTGATCCTGGCTGCCTCCATAGTCGGATTTTTGCGCTATAATTTTTACCCGGCAAAAATCTTTCTCGGTGATTCAGGGTCAATGTTTCTCGGCTTCAGTATGGCTACCCTGTCCATTATGGGAATGGCCAAAAGCGCCACTTTTATTTCGGTAATCATACCTGTGGTTATTTTAGGGATTCCCCTGCTTGACACCATATTCGCCATCGTCAGGCGTTGTTACGGTCGCAGGCCGATCTTCCAACCGGACAAGGAGCACCTGCACCACCGGCTGCTACAGATGGGATTGAGCCACCACCAGGCTGTCTTGTCGATTTACGGGGTCAATGTTGTGCTTGGCCTGAGCGCTATTGTCCTGACCTTGATCTCCCCCAAACAGGCGGTCATATTCTTGGTGATCCTTTCCACGTTGATCCTGCTGGCCGCAAACAAGATAGGAGTGGCCGGCATTGGCGTTAGGGGACAACCCCCTGTTATGCCTCAACCGAATAAACAGCAGCGGTCCTGACGTAGGGGCCGCTGTTTTACATAGCGGCTAATTTGTCGAATCGAATCAAAATAGGAGGGATTGTTTTATGAAAAGAATAAAAAAGGCGGTTATACCCGCTGCCGGTCTGGGAGTGCGTTTTCTTCCTGCCACCAAGGCGCAGCCCAAGGAGATGCTGCCAATTGTAGACAAGCCGGCAATCCAGTACATAGTTGAGGAAGTTATAGAATCAGGCATCGATGAAATACTAATTATTACAGGAAGAAACAAACAGTCTATAGAGGACCATTTTGACAAGTCCCTTGAGCTGGAAGTGCGGCTTAAGGAAACCGGGAAAACTCCTCTACTCGAAATGGTCCAAAGCATCAGCCGACTCGCCCACGTCTGCTTTGTCAGGCAGAAGGAACCACTGGGGCTCGGCCATGCCGTGCACTGCGCCCGCAGGTTCGTCGGCGATGAGCCTTTCGCGGTGCTGCTGGGTGACGATATCGTAGTTAGCGAGAAACCCTGCCTCAAGCAGATGATCGATATGTATAATGAAGTGCAGTCCTCTGTGATTGCCGTCATGGAGGTGCCTGAGAAAGATGTAGCCAAGTACGGCATCCTGGACTCGGTTATAGAACGCCCGGGTTTATACAGGGTCCGCGATCTGGTGGAGAAGCCCGCGCCGGAGAAGGCTCCTTCCCGGCTGGCCATAATGGGCCGGTATATTATCGATCCGCGTATTTTTTCCATACTGGTGGAAGCTAGCCCGGGCGCCGGGGGAGAAATCCAGCTGACCGACGCCCTCAGGACGCTGTGCGCTGAACAGCCTGTTTTTGGCATGACCTTTCAGGGCAAGCGATATGATGTTGGTGACAAATTGGGCTACCTGCAGGCCACTGTGGAATTTGCCCTGGCGCGGCCGGACTTGCAGGAAGGATTCCGGCGTTACCTTAAATCCATCTGCAAGGAGCTCAGTTGATGAGAGTACTGGTAACGGGAGGGGCCGGTTTTATCGGCTCACATATTGTTGATTTGCTTGTGGAAACAGGATGCCTGGTTTCAGTGGCAGACAATTTATCATCAGGCAGGTTTGAAAATATTAATCCCAGGGTAAATTTTTATAAAATTGACATACGTGAACAGGCTCTGGCAGAAGCAATTGCCAGGGAGAAGCCTGAGGTGGTTATACACCTTGCCGCCCAGGCAGATGTGCAGCGATCGCTAAATGACCCGCTGACCGACGCGGAAATTAACATCCTCGGGACCATTAAACTTTTAAACGCCTGCGCCGGTTGCGGCGTGGGCAAGGTTGTTTACGCCTCTACCGCGGCAGGTTACGGCAACCCTTCTTACCTGCCTGTGGACGAAGACCACCCGAAAAAACCACAGTCCCCTTACGGTGTTTCTAAATACATCGTGGAACACTACCTCCGGGTTTACAAGGAAATTTCCGCAATTAATTACACGGTGCTTCGTTTCGCCAATGTTTACGGGGCCCGCCAGGACTCTTCCGGAGAAGGTGGGGTTGTGGCCATATTTGCCGATAAACTTTTAAGAGGTGAGAGCCCGCTTATTTTCGGTGATGGGGAACAGACCCGGGACTTTATTTATGTCAAAGATGTCGCTGCCGCCAGTATAGCCGCGCTGCGCAGGGGAGACAGCGGGACCTTTAATGTCAGCACCGGTGCGGGGTTGTCCGTTAATCATTTGTTCCGGGAGCTAAAAAAGATCACTGGCAGCGAGTTGGAACCGGTATACCAGCCGCCCCGTCCGGGGGATATTACCCAAAGTTACATGGCTAACGAAAGTACCTGCGTCTCTCTGGCCTGGAAACCTCGTTACAGTTTGGCGGAGGGTCTGAGGGAAACCGTTGAGTTTTATAGAGGGCGCCGGGGCTGATATAATACTGGGCAAGCCTTGATGCTAACCGGGGGATTATAGAGATGAACAAATTTATCATTTTTGTTTTACTGTCCTACCTGACCGGCAATCCCCTTCTCGTCCTGCTGATCATGCTGCTGGCAATATTTTTTTTGGAACGGCGCTTTGTCGGGCTCCTGCCGGATCTTTTAGGGCCCTGGCGTCGGGCTAAAAGGATCAGGCAGTTGAAGAGGGATATCGCTATAAATCCGGCAAACGCGGAATCTTACCTGGAGCTGGGCGAGGCTTATTTCAAGCAGGGAAAATACGAAGCGGCTATATCTTTTTTAGAGAGTGCGTCAAACAAGATGGAGGGGCATCCCCTTTTCCATTTCTGCCTGGGCGCCTCATACTATGAGTGCGGCAGGGTTAGTAACGGTAAAGAAGAGTTAGAGAAAGCGATTAAAGCGAACCCTAAAGTCAGTATGGGGGAACCTTATGTATACCTTGTCAAAATCTATCTGGAGGAAGGGCTGCCCGGCGAGAAAATTGAGCATGCCTTTAAACAGCTTTTGCTATACGGCTCACCCGAAGTTTTCTGCCGGGCCGGTCGGCATTTTTTAAGGGGTTATGACAGAGAAAGAGCGCGCCGCCTCTTTCATGAGACGATAGAAAGCTACGAGGTCTGCCGGGGGTCGCTGCGCCGGAAATACAGAAGGTGGGCTATCCTGGCCAGGGTAAGCTTGTCATCAATGGGTCGTGGGCAATCCTGATTTTCCGGGTATTCTTATAGAGTGGGATGTCTCATATCTCTTTTAATTTTTCACGTCCTGCTGTTTCAGCTTGACCTCAGCTTACCTCTCACCGCTGCTCTCAGGCCGGATTTAACGCCGTCCTGTTTTTTTAGCAGGACAATATAATCCTCAAACATTTTCCTGCGCCGGGCGAGCTTTTTTAAGACTTCAACCTTCTGTTTTTCCATGGCCTATCCCTCCCCCTTTTTTATTCAGGGCATATTAACTGTATATAGCGCATAAATACCATTCCCGCTGGAAAACTAATGTCTGTAGATTATACTGAGGGGAATGCCTAAATATGAATCCCTATTTGGAAATTTTGATCAGGGCAGCAGGCGCCTTTGCCGCGGTAATTATTTTGACCAGGCTGGTGGGGAAGTCACAGGTAGGCGGTCTGACCCTAACAGACTGGGTTAACGGTATTGTTGTAGGGAGCATTGCCGCCGGGCTTGTTACACAGCTCAATGAGCCTGCTGGTTATTACGTCTTCGGCCTCTTTCTGTTTATGATTTTGACCATGGTTTCCGAGTGGGCCGGTATGAAATACCGCCCGCTGCACAAGCTGATGGACGATGATCCCACGGTTGTTGTCCATAACGGCAAAATACTGGAAAATAATATGCACAAGATGCGCTACACAGTGGACGACCTGACCTCGCAGCTCCGCCAAAAAGAGGCCTTTAACATCGCCGACGTGGAGTACGCTATCGCTGAGCCCAACGGCCAGCTTAGCGTTCTTTTGAAAAGCCAGGCTACTCCGCTGACGCCGCGGGATATCAATGTTCCCTCTTCTTACCGCGGTGTTCCGTCTGAACTTGTGGTGGACGGGGTGATTATTCAGCAGAACCTCAAGCAGAACACCCTGGACGAGGACTGGCTCCTGGGTGAGCTGCAGAGACAGGGTATCCAGTCAATAAAAGAAGTGTTTTACGCCAGCCTGGACACAGACGGCAACCTGTATGTGGATAAAAAACATGACGATATGGATCACTATCTGGATATAACCGATAAACTTCCCGGCAGGATGCCCCAGTAGCTCATACACACTAAAAAATATCGTCCGATAGCAAGTATATAAGGGATCTATACGTACGCTCACAATTGTTTATCCAAGCAGGAAACTCGGTTGCAAGGAGGCAGCATGTTGAAACAAATATCATTTGGGACAGACGGATGGCGCGGCATCCTGGCCGAGGATTTTAATTTTGCCAACGTACACCTGGTAGCCCGGTCTATTGGTATGTACATCCTCGATCACGGCTTGGCAGCCGGGGGTGTTGTGATTGGTTACGACAACCGGTTTTTTTCTGATCACTTCGCTGCGGAAATAGCGGGGGTGTTGTCCGGACAGGGCATTCTCGTCCGGATTACGGAACGCGCTACTCCCACTCCTGTGGTGGCGTATGCGATAAAACTTTACAGCGCCGGCGGCGGGATCATGCTGACAGCCAGCCACAACCCGCCAGAGTATAACGGAATTAAATTCATCCCGGAATACGCTGGCCCGGCTCTGCCGCATGTTACGGCTGAAATAGAGGATAATATCAGGATGCTGGTGGATGTCCCTGACAGGGAAAAAAATAGTGGGGATAACAAAGCGCCTGTGATCAGGACCAATCCTTACGTGGATTATGCCCGCCATATCACCGCGCTGGCAGATATGAACGCTATCGAGAAAGCCGGGCTAAAGGTAGTTGTTGACCCGATGCACGGCGCCGGGGTGGGTTACCTGGAGAACCTGCTTATGCATGCGGGGGCTTCGGTTACCGCAATTCGCGATTACAGCGACCCCCTTTTCGGGGGCAGTCTGCCTGAACCTACTGCCACATCCCTCAGCCAGTTGAAAGAAAGGGTCATAAACGATGGAGCCCACCTGGGTTTAGCCCTGGACGGTGACGCCGATCGTTTCGGTATAATGGACAGCAACGGTGAGTTTATAACTCCCAACCAGTTCTTGCCCATTTTACTCTATCACCTGTACAGCGTTAAGGGACTGCGGGGGCCGGTGGCGCGTACAGTCGCTACCACTCACCTGCTGGACAGGATAGCTGAGGGATACGGTCAGCAGGTTATGGAAACACCGGTTGGTTTTAAATATATCTCCCAGTGCCTTATTGAAAAAGGCGCGTTGCTGGGAGGCGAGGAGAGCGGGGGGCTGTCCGTACAGGGCCATGTGCCGGAGAAAGACGGTATCCTGGCGGGTCTGCTGGCGGCGGAAATTGTCGCGGTGCACGGACAAAGCCTGACCGTGCTAATGGAACAAGTAGCCGGGGAATTTGGCCGCCTGTACAGTGAGCGGCTGGATGTCCGCACTTCTGCGCAAGAAAAGGAACGAGTTCTAAAACTTTTAAAAGGGCTGAGACCGGCTGCACTGGGAAAACGGCAGATAACCGGCAGCACTGCGTTAGACGGGATCAAATTTTTGCTGGATGGCGGGGCCTGGGTTCTGGTCCGGGCATCCGGTACCGAACCTCTTTTTAGAATCTATGTTGAGGCCGGCACCTGGGAAGAAATGAAGGAGATACAAGATGATATGAAAGCCCTGCTGGCCCTCTAATTGTGTCAGAAGAACCGTCGAACCGTCTCCTTCCCTGACAACCGTTACTGCAATGGTGTCCTTGTGTACATCAAGTCCTACAAATGGTTATATTTCATAATAGGCCTGCCCTTCCATTATGTCTTGACAAGGAGGTAACCGTCCCCTTATTTCATTTGTGGCGCTAAGAAAAAAATTTGATGGGGAGGATTTATATGCTTGGGGTAGAAATAAAGTAAACGGTGTTGAAATATGACGAATGGTAAATTTATCTTTAAGGCGACGCTTATGATCGCCTTTTTTAGCTTAATGTCCAAGGTGCTCGGCCTGACGCGGGAATCCGTTATAGCAAGTATGCTGTCGACTTCCTACCTGGCTGACGCCTACCAGATGGCCATTAAGGCGCCAAATATGCTTTTTACCATTATCAGCGGGGCGCTGGCCACGGTGATAGTGCCTGTTTTTACCGAGTATGTCTCCAGAGGCGAGAAAAGAGAAGCGTGGAAGCTGTTCAACACAGTTATGGCCCTGGTCATCTTTTTCTTCCTGTTTGCCTCCGTAATCGGTATCATGGGGGCGCCCCTCCTGGTCAAATTAGTGGCGCCGGGCTATTCAGGCTTAACGAGGGATCTGACAGTTGAACTTTTACGAGTCATCCTGCCGTGGATGGTCTTCGCCAGCCTTGCTTCCCTCTATACCCAGCTTTTGAACGCCAATAATATTTTTGGCCTGCCTGCCTTCAGCAGTTCTGTTAACAATGTCTTTATTATTATTTTCGCCCTTACCCTGGGCAAGCTATATGGGGTGCAAGGACTAACCCTGGGCACTATGCTGGCCATGGCCGCTATGGCCCTGGTGCAGTTCCCCGCGCTTTACAGGGCAGGCTTCCGAATAAATTGGCGGCTGGACCTGCGCCATCCCGGGCTGAGGAAGATTTGGGACCTGGCCCTGCCTTCTTTGTTCAGCCTGTCGGTCACCCAGGCCAATGTATTTGTGACTTTTGTGCTGGCGTCCTGGCTGCCGGTTGGCAGTGTCTCGTCCCTTGGTTACGCGGACAAACTGATCCAGTTTTCCATCGGCCTGCTGGTTACCGCCCTGGCCACGGCTGTTTTTCCCACAATTTCAAGGCTGGCCGCCGAGGGGGATATGAAGTCTTTTGCCGGGACCCTGCTCGCTTCGCTAAAGTTTGTATTTGCGGGGATTATCGCGGCCAGCGTGGGATTAATGATTCTAAGCCACCCTATTGTAAACCTGGTTTACGGATGGGGGGCATTTGACCAGAAAGCAGTGGAAATGACCACGGCCCCGCTTATATTCTATGCAGTCGGTACGGTGGGTTTTGCGGCCGGCTATCTTTTGACCCGCGGTTTTTACTCTCTGCAGGACACCCGCACCCCGCTGAAGATAAGTATTGTACAGGTCCTGATCAACCTGGGCCTCAGCCTGCTGCTGATCGGACCTCTCCGGCACGCCGGCCTGGCTCTGGCCAGTTCTCTGGCTAATCTGGCTTATATGATTATATTGATGTGGTACCTGGGGAAAAAAGTACCCGGCTTGTACCAGGGCGGTCTTTTAAAGTTTATACTATCAATTCTCGCGGCCGCAGGGTTAATGGCTGCGGTATGTTACATGGTCAGCGCCGCGCTGGCGGGGCTGGCGCCGGGTAAAATCGGCCTGATAATCCAGATCGGTGCGGCTGGGATTGCCGGACTGGGAGTTTTTGTGGCCGCGGTTTTTGCTATGAGGCTGGAAGAAGCTCACTTGCTCTGGCGATTTCTCAGAAAAACGCTGGCGGAACGGCGGGCGTAATTGAGATGTGGGACTTGAGACGGACTCACGACTCATATCCCACGACCCACGACTTAATTGGTAACCTCTCTGCCTGCGGCCACATACGCTGGTGGGAGGAGGTGCGAGCAGTGCTGTTCAAAATTTCCGACCTCGGCCTGCGGGATATAGTAAACTTGGTTGACGGGGCGAAACTGGGACCGGTCAGCGATGTGTATATTGACCTGGAAACCGGAAAGGTTATCTCCTTGGTGCTTTCAGGCGGCAGGAAGTATTTCGGGCTGCTGGCCGCCGGCAGTGATGTGGTAGTGCCCTGGGAGAAAATCAAAAAAATCGGCGTGGACACAGTCCTGGTCGAAGTTGAGGAGCAAGCAAAGGCTCTGTATTTGAAATAGAAGTGTAAAATTTGACATAGATACCGGCGTTTTGTTAGAATATATTAACTTTAGCATTAATTTTTGCCATATAATAGGAAGGGACTGGCTGTTAAACTTATCCAAACCCCTGCTCCGGAGGTTTGATTTTATGTTTGGGGCTTTTCCCAAATTAAGGAGGTATTATAATGGGCAGGCGGTTATTTACATCTGAATCTGTAACAGAAGGACATCCCGATAAGGTTGCCGACCAGATATCGGATGCAGTGCTGGACGCAATATTTGAAGAAGATCCTTTTGCCCGTGTGGCCTGCGAAACCCTGGTAACAACCGGTCTGGTTCTGGTGGCCGGTGAGATTACCACAAAATGTTATATTGATATCCCCAGAGTTGTCCGGCAGACAGTCTGTGACATAGGCTACACCAGGGCGAAGTACGGTTTTGACTGTGATACCTGCGCGGTCCTTACTTCTATTGACGAACAGTCCGGCGATATTGCCCAGGGCGTGGACCGGTCACTGGAAACCCGGGATAGCGAAGCGGGCGTTGATTCTTATGACCTGATCGGGGCGGGTGACCAGGGCATGATGTTCGGATATGCCACAAACGAGACGCCTGAATTGATGCCGCTGCCTGTTGCTACAGCCCACCGCCTGGCCAGGCGGCTGGCCGATGTACGCAAGAACGTAGACATTCCCTATTTAAGACCGGATGGAAAAACACAGGTAACCGTTGAATACGAGAATGGACGCCCCCTGCGCATGGATACTATTGTGGTATCGACCCAGCATCACCCCGAAGTGGAACTGGCGGAGATCCGGGAAGATGTGATTAACAAAGTAATCAGGGAGGTCGTCCCGCCGGAATTTATAGATAAAGACACGCGGTTTTTGGTCAATCCGACAGGCCGTTTTGTCATCGGCGGTCCCCAGGGAGACACCGGTCTCACCGGCAGGAAGATCATTGTGGATACATACGGAGGTATGGCCAGACACGGCGGGGGCGCCTTTTCGGGCAAGGATCCGACCAAGGTTGACCGGTCGGCCAGTTATGCCGCCCGCCATGTTGCGAAAAATATCGTTGCCGCCGGCCTGGCTGATAAGTGTGAGTTTCAGCTCGCTTACGCCATTGGGGTGGCGCATCCCGTTTCAATCATGGTCGACACGTTCGGCACCGGCAAAATTGACGAACAGCTGTTGATTAAGCTGGTGAGGGATCATTTCGACCTGCGCCCCGCCGCCATAATTGAAAAATTAGACCTGCGCCGGCCTATATACAAACAGGTGGCGGCATACGGGCACTTTGGCAGAACTGATCTGGATCTGCCCTGGGAAGCGACCGATAAGGCTGAGCAGCTCAGGCGCGCTGCAGGCCTGTAGCCGGGCTACCTGAACCCGGATAGATTGAATTTACTAAAAAACCGGGCCCTGTTTAAGGGCCCGGTTTTCTCTATCTCATTATTTTCCTGTCCACTGTTTTACTTTCTCCTGGTTCGCTTCTAACCACTTGGCAGCTGCCTCAGCGGGTTCCATTCCGTCATCAATATCAAGCATAACTGCCTCCATGTCGGCAGCGGTCCAGTTAAATTTATCCAGGATATTGTAAACTTCCGGCTTATCCTCTTTTAACCCCTTGCGCACGATAGTGTGGATGAATTCCTCAGAACCGTAAACTTCTTTGGGATCCTCCAGGTATTTGAGATCCCACTTGGCAAATTTCCAATGGGGAGTCCACCCGGTTACCACAATCCATTCCTCATTGTCTGTGGCTTTTTTCAGAGCTGCCGCCATACCGGCGCTGCTGCTGCTCTGCAGTGTGAAGTCCAGGTTGTAATCATTGATTGCTTGTTCCGTAGCCATCATAACACCGGCGCCCGGCTCAATTCCGGTTATTCTTCCCTGGAATTCATCCTTAACACTATTAAGTTCTTCAATTGAGTTGATAGTTACGTATTCCGGAACCACCATCCCGATCTTGGCTCCACGCAAATTGGGGCCCAGGTCTTCCACCTTGTCCTTGACCTCCGCGAAGTAATCCTTGTGGGTCGCGGGCAGCCAGGCGGCAACAATACCGTCAAAGTTTCCCTCGCTTACGCCCAGCCACATGGGAGAAGCATCTACTGCAGTAATCGTTACTTCATAGCCTTCGTCTTCCAATACCTTTTTAATGACGTTGGTGCTGGCAATCTCAGAATCCCACTGCACGTAGCCAAGTGTCACAGATCCTTTTGTTTCCGCTCCTTGTTGTTGAGCTTGCTGCCCGCAGCCAGCGATTACCCCGGCAAATAGCGCCACAACAGTTAACAGTCCCACCACTTTTGATACTTTTTTAAACATTTAACAACCTCCTCCTTTTATTAAATCATTTTTGTCTGATTAAATCTTTATCTTACGTTTTTCGCTCAGGCTTTGCGTTACCCGGTCAAGGATGACGGCCATGATTACTATGGCCAGGCCCCCTTCAAACCCCTTGGCAATATCGAGCCTGGAAATGCCCGCCAGCACCTCTGTACCAAGGCCGCCGGCCCCAATCATGGCAGCAATAACGACCATGGAAAGGGAAAGCATAATACACTGGTTGATACCAGCCATAATAGTGGGTAACGCCAGGGGTATCTGTACCCTGGTCAGCTTTTGCCATTCCGTGGCGCCAAAGGCGTCAGAAGCTTCTACCAACTCAACCGGTACCTGCCTGATGCCCAATCCGGTGAGGCGTATCGTCGGCGGCATGGCAAACACCACCGTGGCAAAAAGCCCCGGCACCTGGCCCAGTCCAAAGAACAACACTGCCGGGATCAGGTAGACAAACGCAGGCATAGTCTGCATGAAGTCCAGCAAGGGCATTATTAATTTGTGTGTTAAGTCGCTCCTGGCTGAGAGAATACCTAATGGTATACCCAGCAGCAGCGCTAAAGCGGTGGAGGCAAGGACCAGGGCCAGGGTTTCTATGGAAGATTCCCATAACCGCATATTATAGATAAGGTACAGACCAATAGCTGTGCCGATGGCTATCTTGCGGTTAGCAACAAACCAAACCAGAATAAACATTAAAATAATAATAATTAGTGGGGGCACAGCTAAAAAAACTGTTTCAATGCTTGAAACTAATACTTCAATGATTTTCGTGATAATATCAAAAAGCCATGCTAGATAGATCTGGGCCCAGTCAACTATCCATTCCACCCACAGGCCAATCGGCAGTTTAGTCAACATTGCCACCACCCCTTACCATTCCGCCCAGTACAGCACCCTTAACCAGTATGCCGGCCAGTGTATGATCATCCCGGACTACGGCAACGGGAAACTGTGTTTCTGCTATTGTTGGGATGATATCTATTAGTGGAGTGTCAAGGCTGACTTTGGGGACATCTTCAATAACGAGGGCCTTTAATTCTTCTTTTTGTTCTTTTGCAGCCTGGAGGGCGTCCTCAGCTATAACAATCCCGGCCAGCCTGCGCTCTCTTGTGATCACAAAAATGCTTGATATGCCGTGTTCCTTCATCAAACGCAGGGCCACACGAGGGCCGTCCTTCAAAAAAACTACCGGATCCGGCGCCTTCATTACTCCTTCTGCAGTCAGCACCTTTGTTCTATCCACGTCTTCAACGAATTTCTCCACGTAATCATTCGCTGGGTTGGTAAGAATTTCTTCAGCTGTGCCGATTTGCACAATCGTACCGTCGTTCATCAGGGCGATACGATCACCGATTTTCATTGCTTCGTCCAGGTCGTGGGTAACGAAAATAATGGTCTTGTTGAGGGCGCTTTGCAAGGATAGGAGTTCGTCCTGCATACTTTTACGGATGAGCGGGTCCAGGGCGCTGAAAGCTTCATCCATAAGAAGAATGTCCGGGTTGTTGGCCAGGGCTCTGGCCAGTCCCACCCGCTGCTGCATACCACCGCTAAGTTGGTCCGGCATACTGTTTTCCCAGCCTTTCAAGCCCACCGTTTCTACAATTTGCATGGCCTTCTCCCGGCGCTGCGCCTTGGAGATACCCTGTACTTCCAAGCCATAAGCCACATTATCCAGCACCGTGCGATGGGGGAACAAGGCAAAACGCTGAAATACCATGCCGACTTTCTTTCTGCGTAATTCCCTAATTATACCCGGTTCAGCTGAAGTTATATCCTCGCCATCTATGGTAATGGTACCGCTGGTAGGTTCAATCAGCCGGTTAATACACCTTAACATGGTTGACTTGCCACTGCCCGACAAGCCCATCAGCACGAATATTTCTCCTTCATTTACCGAAAAGTTAATATCAAATAGTCCCACGGTCTGCCCGGTCTTCTTCAGTATTTTATCTTTGCTGAAGTCTTCCTTCAGCAATTTCAGTGCCTTTTCGGGGTGTTCTCCAAAAATTTTTGCCAGGTTTTTTACGATTATTTTGCTCATGAAACCTCCTAGTTGTAAGCTTCAACGCAACTATATCCACGAAAGGCAGCTATTGTAAGACAACCTAATGCGAATTGGCAAGTTGTCGCATATAGAACATTATAACAAATATATATTTAGGGTGTCTAGTAAATGAAGGTTATCAATCATTTATTGTTTTTTTATTATTCCTATTAAAATCTGTTAAATTCACTTGGTAATCATTAAATTCACTTAGCCCAAAAAAAGAATTATTGCCTATATCCCCTGCCAATCACTCCCTGGCGATTTCCCGCATAGTTTGCAGGAGGGGGGTGAAAGCATGCAGTCGTTTTTTTTGCTGCCGGCGTTTTTTGCTGTCGTGGTTGTCCTGTTATGGAGGGTATGGCGCGAATGTAAAAAAGAGCAGTTGTCAGGGCCCGACGGTAAAAAAGTATGGATCATTGTTAAAAACCAGGAACCATGGATTGAAGGATTCGTACGCAAATTATTCAGAATAATAAGAGGTTCAGCCTGCCTGGATGTGTATATAGCGGATGACAGCTCTTGTGACCGTACTGCTGAAATCCTTTACCGGCTGGGCAGGATATACCCTTTTCAGACAATGTCCGCAAACGAAGAGCGGCTAAATAATGGCGGTTCCGCTGCTGAATCTGAGCCTGCCGGGGCCCTGCGGTTTGATATCAGGGGTCTGGCAGGCAGGGAACTCTTAAATGCGCCCTTGTTTTGCCATCTCTCCCACTTAAACGAAGGTGAATCGCAAGTTCTGTCGAATTAAACTGTACCTGTTAATTTGAGGTGAGATTTTCTTGCGGGCTAAACAGGGAGCGTTTCATATTATATTTACCTGGCTTGTCGTCGGACTGGCTGTCTGGCAATTGGCCCTTTTGCTGCCTACCCTGGAACTTGACAGTGTGCGGGAGTTGCTGCTGCTCATCTTTCTGGGTGTGCTGGCCGAGTGTCTGGCTGTCCCTTTTGCTTACGGCAGACTTTCGGGCGCATTTGTGCTGATCCTGTCAACTTTCTTGATTTACGGACTGGCTGCCGCAGCCTGGTTGAGCGGACTGTCCACCCTGTTCGGGCAGGGTATCGCCAACCGGGGCAATCCAGTCCGCACAGTGTTTTTCAACGCCGGTCAGTATGTGCTGGCGGTGTCGGCAGCAGCCGGGCTGTTCCGCTTAAGCGGCGGCGCGCAGGGACAGCCTCTGTCTGCGAACATATTTCCGCTGCTGGTTTTCACAATATCTTATATTGCGGTTAACCATATCCTGGTGAACCTGTACCTGGCGCAGGACAGACATGGTATTTCCGGTCATGTTTCCTGGTTTGACAGCATCAAGTGGGATCTGCTGACCTATTTTTTTACTGTCCCCCTGGGTATTTTAATTGCCATGATGTACGGCTACACCGGGCTTTCCGGGACGTTCCTCCTGTTTTTTTCCATCCTTGCTGTCCAGTTGATACTCCGCTTCTATGTGCGTCTCCAGGTAACCAATATGGAACTGACCGCTTTTTATCGGGTCGCGAAAGCCCTTGAAGGCAAGCCAAACTCGACAGAAATCATTGAGCAGATATTAACAAACGCTAAAAGAGCTGTGCCCTTTCGCACAGGGGTGGCTTATCTTCGCCCGGAGGAAGGAGCGCCCTGCCTTCCCGTGGCAGTGACCGGGCTTTATGCCAGGCAGCTTATGTCAACAGCTGTTTACCAGGGAGAGGGCGTGATCGGCCTAGCTCTGGAAAACAGGGAACCCGAAATTATATATGATACCAGGACACACTCTCTGGCCAAAAAAGAGCCGGGTTTATGCCGGATTATGCGCTCGCTGATTATTATACCGCTGTTTTCAGGCAGTGATTCGTTGGGGGTAATTGTACTGGGTGAAAAAAAACCCATGGTTTTTGATGACAAGCACTTGCATATTATGACTGTCCTGGCTGGGCAAGCGGCAGTAGCCCTGGAGAATTATCTTCTAAAACACAGGCTGAGCCAGGTCCTATCCAGGGATACGCTGACAGGTTTATTGAATTTCGACACTCTGTGGGATACTGTTTCCGAGCATTGTGCAAGTTCTCAGGCGGCAGGTTATCCAATAGGACTTATTTTGCTGGATATAGATCGGTTTAAAGTATTCAATAAGCATTACGGCCGGGAGGCGGGGGAAATGTTGCTGGTGGAGCTGGCGAATCTACTCAGCAGCAGTTTGCGCAAGGATGACGCGGCGTCGCGCTACGGAGGCGATGAGTTTGCCCTGCTGCTGCCCTGGGCCGGCGGTGCGCGACTGGTTGACCTGGCGGAGGCTTTATTGAAAAAAATTCGCGACCAATATTTTTTACGGGGACAGGGCCGGTCGGCCAGAATTACAGTCAGTATCGGATTTGCTGAAATTCCACGGGATGCCGGAGACCCGGCCGGTATTTTTAACGTGGCGCAGAGAGCGCTGGATAGGGCTAAAGAAAGCGGCGGGGACAGGGCTATGTCCGCCGCGCCGCCGCTGGTAGATTAAGCAGATGTATGGGGACACCCCTCTGTTTCTGCAACATTGTATCGTTGCACGATACCAGATATAGGAACGGGGACATATCTTCCCGAAGTACCGCATAGCAAGATGGATATCTAAGATAGTCATTGGGGGTCTTTGTCATGCTCTCTCTCTGGAAGGACCTGCTGAACCTGATTTACCCCTCCGCTGTGGATTGCCCTTTATGCGGCAGGAGAAGGCAGGGAAAAGACATATGCGACAATTGCCATTCCATCGTCAGCGGCTATAAACAGGAACTATACTGCGGCCGGTGCGGACGCTTTACCGGGAAGGGCTCGGTAATCCCCAGTGTTTCCAGCCACTTTTGTTATACCTGCCGGAAACAGAAGTGGCCCTTTGAGTTGGTCCGGGCGGCCGGCCCTTATGAGGGGATATTGAAGGAAGCGATCCATCGCTTCAAGTATCTTGGCCGCCGGGGTCTGGCTTTCAACCTGGCCGGCCTGATGGTGGAAACTGCCCGCACGGAGCCTATATTGACTTCGGTTGACCTGGTACTGCCGGTGCCGCTTTCAAATGAAAAGCTGCGCCTGCGGGGTTTTAACCAGGCTGCCCTGCTGGCGGAAGAAGTCGGTTACATGCTGCAGATACCTATGAATAGCAAGCTGCTGATCAAAGACTTTGAGACCCGCCCCCAGACCAGCTTGAACAGGACTGACAGAGAGCAAAACCTCAGGGGCGCCTTTAGAGTGACAAACGCCGAGGCAATTAACGGCAAGAACATCATGATTATCGATGATGTTTTTACAACCGGCAGCACTATGTCGTCAGTAGCTCTTGTTATTCGCTCCGTCGGAGCAAGACATGTGTTTGGTCTTACGGTGGCTGCCGGGCGATATTTTTAAAGTTCTACAAAATTCATGCCAGCTTTTTACACAAAATGACATAATATTTAGGTCGGTAATATTTTACCCACATTAAAAAGGCTGGTTTTATAAGTTATTAACAGCGTTACCCACATTATCCACAGGTTTTTCTTCGCGCCAGCGTTTTTAGAAAGGAATTTTTCGACATTTGGGCCTTTAACAAAGATCTTTTGTCGAATTTGATTTATAGGCAAAGCTTATAAATCAGAAATTCTGAGCAGGGCTAGAATATGGAAAGCTTGACAACCTTATCCCCCTGTGTTACTATTTTAATGGCGATTCTTTATCTAGAGATCAAGTTTTTAGG
>JAQVXL010000023.1 GCA_028709235.1 Desulfotomaculaceae bacterium | reverse complement strand
GAGAACTCCAATCCGTCAATCAGGCTAAGATCGTCTTCAATTAGTAAAATTCTATACATTTATGTCACTTCCGCAATTAATTTTTGGTGATAAACATAAGCAACTGCCACCACGAAAAAATCAATATGTAAATAATCACATTGTAGCACCATAATTCAACAGCCTCAAGACAAAACCAATAAATGTAATAATTTCAGATTGGCCGCAGCCTGAGCGGCTTATGTTTCCGCTTCACGCAGGTAAAAATAGTGTCAGCAAAGAATAATCTGATCCTGAGGGGATGACCATAACCGGCATAATCGGTATAGACATCATAAGGAGCGGTTACATGAGAAGAAAGCTGCAAGAAGTAGGACCGGGACTACTGCTTTGTTTAATTATTGCGGCACTGGCATGGTATCTGGGGAGACTTCTGCCTGTTATTGGCGGGCCGGTTTTTGGCATACTGTTTGGTATGGCTATAGCTATGCTTTTCCCACAGTTACAGAATCTTGTATTACATCACAGAAGTTCTCAAAATAACTACACTTTAGGATCAGGGGTTAAGTACACCACAAAAAACCTGCTGCAATATGCAATTATCCTGCTTGGCTTTCAAATGAACCTGTTTAATGTGATCAAGGTTGGCGGTCAATCACTGGTTGTCATACTGTCTACCCTATCAGCTTCATTTTTAACGGCGTTCCTTGCCGGCAAAGCCTTAAAGCTTCAAGGAAAGAAGGCCATATTGATTGGTGTGGGCACATCAATCTGCGGTGGTTCAGCGATTGCAGCTACAGCACCTGTAATACGTGCCAGGGATGAAGATGTCGCCCATGCAATATCCACCATTTTCCTATTTAATATTGTCGCTGTATTTATCTTTCCGGCCTTAGGACATGCTTTTGGCATGAGTGATTTCGGATTTGGCATGTGGGCAGGAACAGCAATAAACGATACCTCCTCTGTGGTTGCAGCAGGCGTAGCATGGAGCGCTGCAGCAGGCAACAACAATGCTCTTGCCTATGCTACAGTGGTCAAGCTCACTCGCACCATGATGATTGTACCAATCACCCTTATCCTGGCAATTTATACCGGAAGAAAAAGCAAAAACGCGGCGGATGGCGGTGCCTTTAGATTTTCAAAGGTCTTCCCCTGGTTCATCATCGGCTTTGTTGCTATAGCTGTAATAAATACTTTTGCCGGTATTCCCGTGCAAATTTCTCATTGGCTGGTTACAATCGGCAAGTTCTTTATTGTTACGGCAATGGTTGGCATAGGGCTGAATACCAATCTTAAAGAGCTCATTACAAGTGGTTTTAAACCCATATTATTAGGACTCTGTTGTTGGTTTGCGGTAGCTGGTACAGCACTGTTAGTTCAGTTTGCCACTAAAATATGGTAAAGAAAGTGTTTTATACTGCCAACAGGAAATAAAAAAAGCCGGGCGCTATTAAGCCACGGCGATAGAAGTCATATATCAGGCAGGATTATTCCGGCAGCCTATCCTATCTTTGATATTAAATCCGACAACCTGCCAACAATCTTCTTCAATTGCTCCTTATCCCTGCCCTCGGCCATTACCCGCACCAGGGGCTCCGTGCCCGACGGGCGGACCAGGATACGGCCGTTGCCGCCCATCTTCTGCTCCTCTTCCTTAATGGTCCCGGCCAGAACAGGGCTGCTCATCACCAGGTCCTTATCACTTACCTGCACATTCACCAGCAGCTGCGGCAGGCGCTCCATCTGGTCTGCCAGCTTGTCAAGGGGCTGTCCTTCCTCTTTCATCGCAGCGAGGAGCTGCAGCGCGGTCAAAATGCCGTCTCCGGTCGTGCTATGGTCTAAAAACAAGATATGTCCGGACTGTTCACCACCGAACCTGGCCCCTGAACGGAGTAGTTCCTCCAGCACATAACGGTCGCCGACTTTAGTTTCCAACACCCGGATGCCGCTCTCGCGCATCGCCAGGTGAAACCCCATGTTGCTCATGACAGTTGTGACCGCCGCATTGTTCACCAGACAGCCTTTCTTCTTTAAACTGCGCGCGCAGATAACCATGATCTGGTCCCCGTCTACCAGCCGACCCCTGGCGTCAACAGCAAGTACGCGGTCGGCGTCGCCGTCGTGGGCCAGGCCCAGATCCGCGCCTGAAGAGACAACAGCCTGCATCAATGCTTCCAGGTGAGTGGAGCCGCACCCGCTGTTGATGTTAACGCCGTCCGGTGTATTAAAAATTGCCGTTACGTCAGCGCCTAGCTCACTGTAGATGCGTGGGGCTACCTGGCAGGCTGCGCCGTTGGCGCAGTCAACCACAAGTTTCAGGCCTTTCAGATCAGTGTTAATAGTGCTGCAGACGTACTTAACATAGCGGTCCGCTGCGTCATGTACTTCGTAAACCCGCCCGACTTCTCCACAGACAGGACTCATTACACCGGCGCAATTATCTGTGACCAGGGACTCAATCTCCGCTTCGATCTCATCGGAGAGCTTATAGCCATTGGCGCCGAAAAACTTGATCCCGTTGTCTTCCACGGGGTTGTGGGAAGCGGAGATCACTGCCCCGGCGGCTGCTTTCAGATCTCTAGTTAAATAGGCTATAGCGGGAGTGGGCAATACCCCGACTTTCAAAACGTCAACTCCGGCGGAACAAATGCCGGCCACCATAGCAGCCTCGAGCATATCGCCGGAAATCCTGGTATCCTTGCCGATCACGATCTGTGTGGTGGAACAGCAATTGGTTAATATATGAGCCCCAGCCCGGCCGAGCTTAAAAGCTATATCCGGTGACAGATCTCCGTTTGCAACACCTCTGACCCCGTCAGTTCCAAACAAAGCCCCCATCAAAAAAGTGCCTCCTTACAACGAAAAAATACAACTCATTATATCTTTGCACATTCCGGCTGTCAATTACTCTTTATACTATGCGCCCAGCCGGAAATCCGGTAATTTAAACAACAATTTAATTTTCTGGCTCAGTGTCCTCGCTGTCATCCGGCGGTGTGGCAGGCGGTTCCTCTTCCTTGACCACTTCAACCTGCACTTGGACCCGCTCTGGCTGTACACCTAATCCCTGTGGAACCGCCAGAGCCACCTCCCTGGTAAGGTTTTGGTCCGCACCGGTGATATCAACCAGTTCGGTTTGGATGCTGCTGATTGTATTGAGAGCCTCCGGCTGCCCGGAAAGCTGTACTGAAACCGGGTCGGCAACAGAGCTTTTTACTTTATGGCCGGCGGCAGGGTTGCCGGTCACCTGGATTATGACCGGTACAGTTTTCACAGGCACCATTTCTACAATCGGCACAATCACCTTGACTGTATCCGGGTTCAGTGATACCTGCGAGTCTCCCACGCCGACTTGAAGGTCCTGCTCCACGTCTGCCACAGCTCCCTGTATGTCTATCAGGGCTGTGGCTTGTTTGATGCCGTCAATTACCGTGGAAGGACCGCTGGCAACCACTGTATTTGGCTGGTAAAAAGGAGCCAGCGCAGTGAAACCCTGGCCCGGCGCTCCCCTCAGGCTGACCGCAACTGCAACCTCCTTTTCAGTAATACTGTCTATGGTCAGGCTGACTGTATCCGGAGTAACCTGGTTTATACGCAGTCCAGTTGGTGTGCTTACCTGCACGGGCAGGGTCAGATCACCGGCTTTCCCCGCCGGTATATTTAATACAGCTTTGAAATCAGCAGGAACAAGGTTGGACAGCTGGCTGCGGTTCCCCTGAACCTTCACCGTGACACTCTCCGGCATACCTCCTAAAATGATATAGCCCTGTTCAAGGCCGGTTTGTTCCAGTTCTATGGTTAAGACTCTCTCCCGGAGAGGATTCTGCTCGTTGCTGACGTAAAGCCACAGGACAAAGGCCAACAGCAGCGAAAGGAGCATTAAGGAATTGTTGCGCCAGTTAAAACGGGCCAATGTGTCTACCTCCTGAGCAGTAATGATGACAGCGAATGGCCGGACCGGTTAGATAAAAGCTCCGACAGCCTTTTCGACAGATCGGGTTCATCCAGGCGCCTGTAGAGGCCTCCCTCAACAGCCAGTGAAATTGTTCCCGTTTCCTCAGAAACAATAACCGCCACCGCGTCGGAGTGCTCGGTGATACCGATCCCCGCCCTGTGCCTGGTGCCTAGTTCAGTGGGAAGCTGAGAGTTTTCACTTAACGGCAGGAAACAAGCCGCCGCGGCGACACGATCCCCCCGGATAATCACCGCGCCGTCGTGCAGCGGTGTTTTCGGCACAAAAATGTTTACCAGGAACTCCGCAGCAACCAGGCTGTCAATCTTGACACCGGTATCGATATGCTCTTTCAGACCGGTCTCCCTTTCAATAACGATCAGGCCGCCCATCTTGTTCTTGGACAGTACGGTGACTGACCTGGTAATCTCAGCGATGACTTTAGCCCGGGCGCCATCAGCGGCAGAAGGAAGGGAGGAAATACCGCCGCGCCCCAGCTTTTCCAGGGCCCGCCTCAGTTCGGGCTGGAATACGACCGGCAGGGCCACTACCAGCGCAGTCATTAATTTGCCGAGCAGCCAGTTGATGGTGTACAGGTTAAACAGGCTGGCAAAGGCGGTAATAATCAGCAAAACAGCAAGGCCCTTGAGCAATTGGACCGCCCTGGTCCCCTTGATCAGCAGCATTAACCGGTACATCAAATAGGCTACGATCAGGATATCTAAGACACTGCTCAGGTTTAACTTCAAAATTGCTTTTAAATAATCGAAACTTGGGAGCCAGAACTGCTCCAAAATTCTAATCCTCCCTCTTGCTGACAAAGATATTATGTTACGTTTATACTACAAAAACCCGCTATACCGTATTCGGGAAGCGGGAAGCTGTTTCCTGCAGAAAACCTTTGCATTTGTTTAAAGCTGTCAGAGATCAAATCACTTCATATCCCCGGTATATTTCTCACCTTTCAATAGTCCGAAAGCAAGGCTGTCTGCCAGCGCCTGCCAACTGGCCTCGATGATGTTTTCCGACACACCCACCGTGCCCCATGACCTGGTCCCGTCTCCGGTCTCAATATGCACGCGCACAATTGCTCCTGTCCCATCACTTTCATCAATAACCCTCACCTTGTAGTCGGTAAGACGCATGGAGCGGATGCATGGGAAGAAGCTTTCCAACGCTTTTCTCAGGGCGTTATCCAGCGCGTTCACCGGGCCGTTACCTTCTGCGGCGGTATGAACGACCTTGTCGCCGACCCTCATTTTGATGATCGCTTCAGAATACGCGCCACCGTCCTGCTTGACTTCCACTATCAGCCGCAGGGATTCCAGGATAAAAGGTTCAACATACCCGTCATAAGCCTTTCTCAGCAGCAACTCAAAGGAACCTTCCGCCCCTTCGAACTGAAAGCCCCTGTTTTCCATTTCCTTAATCTCTTCTAGAATGCGCTTTCCTTCCTGGTTCTGTTCATCAATATTGAGGTCTAACTCTTTATACTTGTATAGCAGGTTGGAAATTCCCGACAGCTCGGAAACCAGTACCCGGCGCCGGTTGCCCACCAACTCCGGCGCTATGTGCTCATATGACCTGGAGTCTTTTAACAGCGCGCTCACATGCACACCGCCCTTATGGGCAAAGGCGCTGAGTCCCACATACGGCTGGTGGGTATTCGGTTTGACATTGGCTACTTCGCTGACGAAGTGGGACATCTCGGTTAAGTGCGCGATGTTTTCCCGGGGGATGGTCTCAAAACCGCACTTGAGGGTAAGATTCGGAATGATGGAGCAGAGGTTGGCGTTGCCGCATCTCTCACCATACCCGTTTACAGTGCCATGCACCTGCACGGCGCCGGCCTGCACTGCTATCAGTGAGTTGGCTACGGCCACATCAGCGTCATTGTGGGCGTGGATCCCCACCGGAATGCCCAGTCTTGCCACCGCCAGCTCCACTATATCTTTTATTTCTAAAGGCAGACTACCGCCGTTGGTGTCGCATAAAACAACGGTTGAGGCGCCGCCTTCTTTTGCCGCTTTGATTGTACTCAATGCGTATTCCGGATTGGCCTTACAGGCGTCGAAGAAATGCTCGGCATCATAGATTACCTCAAGGCTGCGGCTTTTCAAGCAGGCGATGGTATCCCTGATCATATCCAGGTTATCTTCGAGGGTAATACGCAGGGCTTTTGTCACATGAAAATCCCAGGACTTGCCGAAAATAGTCGCCGCCTGTACACCGGTTTCCAAAATGGACTTTATGTTGGCATCGTTTTCAGCTTTTATCCCGGCTTTCCGGGTCGAGCCAAAAGCCACCAATTTCGCGTTCTTTAAATTATGCCCCCGCATCAAAGTAAAAAAATCATGGTCCTTGGGGTTGGAAAGCGGCCAGCCGCCTTCAATATAATGAAAACCCATTTTATCCAGATTTTGAGCTATTTTGATCTTATCTTCACAGGAAAAAGAGATCCCTTCGGCCTGTGAGCCGTCACGCAGCGTCGTATCATAAATTTGAACAGATTGCATTGCTTTTTCACACCAATCAGATAAAAGTATCGAGAGTTTAATCCAATATCCGCTTAATTATCAAGTCGGTCATCTCCACTGTGTTTACCGCGGTTTTACCCTGTTCCATCAGATCTGCTGTCCGGCAGTCCTGGTTGAGCACATCCGCTATGGCCCTCTCAATACGGTCGGCTTCCTCATTCAGGTTCAATGAAAAACGCAGGAGCAGGGCGCCGGAAAGGATGGAGGCGATGGGATTGGCCAGCTGCTGCCCGGCAATATCCGGCGCTGAACCGTGCGCCGGCTCATACAAGGCCGTCCCGCCACCCAGGCTGGCAGAGGCCAGCATACCCAGGGAACCGGATAGAACCGAAGCCTGGTCACTGAGAATATCTCCAAACATGTTTTCCGTTACCAGGACATCAAACTGTCCCGGGTTTTTGACCAACTGCATGGCACAGTTGTCCACATACATATGATCCAAACTCACGTCCGGGTAATCACGCCCGACAGCTGTGGCCACCTCCCGCCAGAGGCGGGAACTTTCCAGTACGTTGGCCTTATCCACAGAGGTTACCTTACCCTTCCGTTCCCTGGCCAGGTCAAAAGCCACCCGGAGGATCCGCTCTATCTCAGAAGTTGTGTACTCCAGCGTGTCCACAACCTTTATACTGCCGTCCGGCAGGTTCTCCCTGTACTTTTTGCCGAAATAAAGACCGCCCGTCAGTTCCCGGACAATTAAAAGATCAACACCGGCTACAACCTCCGGCTTGAGAGTGGAAGCGTTTTCCAGAGATGAGAAGACCATGACCGGACGAAGGTTGGCAAAAAGGCCCAACTCTTTCCGCAGGGAAAGAATCCCGCCTGCTTCAGGACGCAGGTGCGCGGGCAGGGAGTCCCACTTTGGGCCCCCGGCGGCGCCGAACAGGATGGCGTCACTGGCATGACACAGTTCCAGTGTTTCTTTGGGCAGCGGGCTCCCTGTGGCGTCATAGGCGGTCCCGCCAACCAGGCCTTCAGTAAAGTCAAACCCCCGGTTAAAACGGCGGCCTACCGCTTTCAGAACTCTGACAGCCTGGGCGGTAACCTCGGTTCCGATCCCGTCTCCGGGCAAAACAGCAATTTTATACATATCCAGTCCTTCCTACTAACATTTTTCGAAACAGACCGAAACAGAGGGACGGTTCTCTTGCTTCCTACTCTTGCTTACTAAATACCAGAATTCATGCTTCCACATGAAGCAATTGAACCCTTTAAGAACCGTCCCCCTGCTTCACCCCTAACTACCCGCGTCCCAGTTTGGCCGCGACGTGATTGATCAGGCCGCCGGCAGCAATTATTTCCTGCATGAACGGGGGTACCGGGGCGGATTTATAGGTCCTGCCGGTGGTCAGGTTTGTAATTATACCAGTGCTGGCTTCAACTGCCAGTTCGTCACCATCGCATACGTCTTCCGCCGCTTCCGGCGACTCAAATATGGGCAGGCCGATATTAAAAGCGTTGCGGTAAAAAATCCGGGCGAAAGTTCTGGCGATGACACAGGAAACTCCGGCAGCTTTAATCGCTATTGGGGCGTGCTCTCTAGAGCTGCCGCAGCCAAAATTCTTACCCGCCACAAAAATGTCACCCTGCTTAAAGCCGGGCGGAAAGGAAGGAACTGCGTCCTCCATACAATGTTCGGCCAGTTCGGCCGGATCTGACGTAGTAAGGTACCGGGCCGGGATGATGGCGTCGGTATCGACATCCGGGCCAAATTTCCACGTCCTGCCTTTAAATTCCATAATTATTCTACCTCCCAGGGGCCGGCTATGCGTCCCATAATAGCAGAGGCTGCGGCAACC
Source organism: Desulfotomaculaceae bacterium (assembly GCA_028709235.1). Classification (GTDB taxonomy): domain Bacteria; phylum Bacillota; class Desulfotomaculia; order Desulfotomaculales; family Pelotomaculaceae; genus Syntrophopropionicum. Next base: position 23,960 of record JAQVXL010000023.1, on the reverse strand, counting down.
GCCGGATTAGATAAATAAACTTCGCTCCCGGGGTGGCCCATCCGGCCTACAAAGTTGCGATTAGTTGTGGCAATGCAGCGCTCACCTTCGGCCAGGATCCCCATGTGTCCGCCCAGACAAGGTCCGCAGGTGGGAGTGCTGACTGCTGCCCCGGCCCGGATAAAAGCCTCAATTAAACCTTCCCCGAGGGCCTGCAGGTAAATATCCTGGGTCCCCGGGAATATGATCAGGCGCACATTATTATGGACTTTTTTCCCCCTCAGTACTTTTGCCGCTTCCCTCAAGTCCTCAATTCGCCCATTTGTGCATGAACCAATCACAGACTGATCGATCTCAACATGGCCTGCATCGCTGACAGCCCGGCAGTTTTCCGGCAAGTGCGGGAAAGCAATCTGCGGCTCGATCTTTGTGGCATCATACTTGTAAACCTTTGCGTATGCGGCGTCCGGATCGCTTTGATAAAACCTGTAGGGCCGCCGGCATCGTCCTTCAACATATGCCCTGGTTATTTGGTCAGGCGGAACTATACCGTTCTTCGCCCCCGCCTCAACCGCCATGTTGCACATTGAAAAACGCCCGTCTATGGACAAGTTTGCAATGGTGGACCCAGTGAATTCCATCGCCTTGTACAGCGCCCCATCCACACCGATATCTCCTATTATGCGCAGGATCAGATCCTTGCCGGTGACCCACGGTTTTAATGGGCCTTCAAAAACAAATTTTATCGACTCGGGTACCTTCAGCCAAGTTTCCCCCAGGGCCATAGCGGAAGCAATGTCAGTGCTGCCCATGCCGGTGGAAAAGGTGCCCAAGGCGCCGTAGGTACAGGTGTGTGAATCTGCCCCGATAACCAGATCGCCAGGACCGACTAACCCCTGCTCCGGCAGCAGGCAATGTTCAATACCCATCCTGCCCACATCATAATAGTTGACTATTTTGTGCTCCCTGGCGAATTCCCTCATTATTTTCGACTGCCCGGCTGACTTAATATCTTTATTTGGCGTAAAATGATCCGGAACCAGGGCTATCCGTTCCCGGTCAAAGACACCCGCAGCCCCTATTCTATTAAATTCCTTGATAGCCACCGGCCCGGTGATATCATTTCCCAGCACCAGATCGACTCTGGCATTGATTAACTCGCCCGGTACAACCTGATCTTTGCCGGCGTGAGCCGCCAGGATTTTCTCAGTAATTGTCATCGCCATCAGCTTTCCACCTCTTTTTGTCCCGCCTGTTCAGCGGCGTCTGTCCGATCTACATGGATCAACTTGTTCACTGCATTCACATAAGCCTTGGCGCTTGCTTCCAGAATATCGGTACTGATGCCGCGGCCGAGAAAGACCTTTAATCCATCGGCGGTGATTTTCAAGTTCACATCACCAAGTGCGTCCTTGCCTGAGGTGACAGCGTTGATACCCCAGTTGATCATGGTGCAGTTGATCCCGGTAATTTTGTCAACAGCCTTGCAGATGGCGTCTACCGGGCCGTTGCCGCAGGCGGCCTCTTCAAAAAGCTGCCTGTCCCGCCTTAAACCTACTGTCGCTGTAGGCACGACGGCTGTACCGCTGGAGATATGCAGGTACTCCAACGTGTAGGAATGTGGGAGAACGCTCATCTGTTCTTCTATGATCGCTTCAATATCCTCGCCGGTGATATGCGTCTTTTTGTCCGAAAGCTTTTTAAAACTGGCAAAAGCGTTGGTCAGTTCCTCCCCGACGAGGTAGTAACCCATATCTTCAAGCCGCTGGCGGAAAGCATGCCGCCCCGAGTGTTTACCCAACACCAGGTTGCTGCTGGTGATGCCGACCATAGTCGGGTTCATAATCTCATAAGTAGTGCGTTCTTTCAGCATACCGTCCTGGTGAATACCGGCCTCATGGGCAAAAGCGTTGTCACCCACAACCGCCTTGTTGGCCTGAACCCTCATACCGGTAAGAGTGCTTACCAACCTGCTGGTCCGATATATTTCTTCCGTCCGGGCGCCGGTAAAGTAGTTAAGATTATCCTTTCGGGTATGCAGGGCCATGATCACTTCTTCTAGGGCAGCGTTACCGGCTCGCTCCCCAATGCCGTTTATAGCTCCTTCAATCTGCCGGGCGCCGTTTATTACAGCGGCAAGCGAGTTGGCTACCGCCAGGCCCAGGTCATTATGGCAGTGCACACTGACAATAACCTTTTCTATCCCTGGCACCCGGTTAAAGACATTATTAATTAAACCGCCCCATTCGCCGGGAACGGCGTAACCAACAGTATCGGGAATGTTTACCGTTGTAGCCCCTGCTTCTATGACCGCGGCTAAAACCTGACACAGGTAGTCAAAGTCGGTACGGGAGGCGTCCTCGGCGGAAAACTCAACGTCACCGGTGTATGACCTGGCCCGTTTAACCGCTGCCACAGACGCTTCCAGCACCTGCTCCCTGGTCATGCGCAGCTTGTATTTCAAATGAATATCCGAGGTGGCAATAAAGGTATGTAAACGGGGCTGCTCGGCATGGCGCACCGCTTCCCAGGCCCGGTCAATATCCTTGAACTCAGCCCGGGCCAGGCCCGCCACGGCGACGCCCTTGACCGTGCGCGCAATGGCACTGACGGACTCAAAGTCCCCCGGCGACGAGATGGGAAAGCCCGCTTCTATGATGTCCACGCCCAGTCTGGCCAACTGCCTGGCGATCTGGACCTTTTCGCCCACGGTCAGGCTTACACCGGGTGATTGTTCTCCGTCCCGCAGTGTAGTATCAAAAAGATAAACGCGCTGGTTCATAATTCCTCCCTCATTATTCTATAGCTTCATCGATATTAGAACCGTCCAGAACCATCGGCAGCACGTCTTCCTCCCGGTCAATAATGCAGTTAACCACTACCGGCGCTGCAGAGCTTAATACCCGCGGCAGTATTTCCAGCAAGTGCTCCGGTGTTTCGACGGTGTACCCTTCCATTCCGTAAATGCGTGCGAGTTCAGCAAAATCAGGATTCAACTTGAAGTCTACGGCAAAATACCTGCTATCACAATAAAATTCCTGCAACTGGCGCACCATACCGAGACGGTTATTGTTCAAAATAAAAATTTTCAGCGGCAGCTTCTGCTCGGCAGCAGTGCCCAGTTCCTGCATGGTCATCTGAATACCACCGTCGCCCACCACCAGGATCACCTGTCTATGGGGCGCTCCCAACTGGGCGCCGATAGCAGCAGGCAGGCAAAAGCCCATCGCTCCGAGACCGCCGGAAGACAAAAAACTGCGTGGTTCGTTAAAACGCATGTACAGCGCTGCCCACATCTGGTGCTGCCCCACGTCGGTTACCACTATGGCGCTGTCTTCCTTATATTCGTTCAGCTTTTCTATCACATATTGAGGTTTTAAATTACCGTCTTGTTTATAGTGTAGGGGCATTTCCTCTTTTAGCCGGCGAATCCTTTCCATCCAGGAGGTGTTTTCCTTCTTTTCCATATGGGTGAGAAGAGCCCCCAGGACGTTTTTTACATCACCGACGATGGGCAGCTGGGTGATGACGTTTTTGCCAATTTCGGCAGGGTCTATATCTATGTGTATAATTTTAGCTGAAGGAGCAAAACCGCTGATCTTAGAAACTACCCGGTCATCAAAACGGGCGCCTACGGCTATCAGGCAGTCACACTCTGTAACCGCCTGGTTGGCGTAGCGGGTGCCGTGCAGCCCCAGCATACCGAGAAAGAGAGGGTGGTCACCCGGAAAACTGCCCAGACCCATCAGGGTATGGGTCACCGGGGCGCAGATGGTTTCCGCCAGTTGAAGCAGTTCAGGCGCGGCGTTGGCTATCCGGACCCCCCCGCCGGCGTATATAACCGGGCGCTGGGACCTCATCATTATTTTGGCGGCTTGCTGTACCATTGCAGAATGCCCTTTGATAGTCGGTTTGTACCCGGGCAGTGCCACTTTTTTTGGATACTTAAAATTTATTTTTGTCTGGGCTACATCTTTGGGCAGGTCTATCAGCACCGGGCCCGGACGGCCGGTGGAAGCCAGGAGAAATGCCTTTTTAACTACCGCGGGCAGTTGTTCCGGTTTTTTTACCAGATAATTATGCTTGGTAATAGGTAAAGTGATACCCGTGATGTCAACTTCCTGAAACGCGTCTGTCCCCACCATGCTGGTAGCTACCTGACCGGTAATCACCACCATAGGCACCGAGTCCATATAAGCATTGGCGATTCCGGTAACCAGGTTGGTGGCGCCGGGGCCGGACGTGGCCAGGCACACACCGACCTTTCCGGTAACCCGGGCATAACCGTCCGCCATGTGAGCGGCGCCTTGTTCATGACGGACAAGGACATGCTTGATCACACTTTTATTCAAGGCGTCGTATACGGGCAGTATCGCCCCGCCCGGATAGCCAAATATAATTTCCACGTTTTCCTGCTCCAGGCACCGGACAAGGGCTTCCGCAACAGTTATTTCCAAAACAAACTCCCCCATATTGAGACGTCAGACGTCGCGCCACTGGACGTCAGATTACAAGCTATTTTTTCAGCCAGGGCATCATTTTACGCAGTTCGGCGCCAACCTTTTCCACCAGGTGTTCGCTTTCTTTCTTTTTCATGGCGTTATAAGCCGGGCGTCCGGCCTTGTTTTCCAGGATCCATCTCTTGGCAAACTCGCCGTTCTGCACCTCGGCCAGGATCTTTTTCATCTCTTTGCGGGTTTCTTCGGTGATAATGCGCGGGCCGGCTATGTAATCACCATATTCAGCCGTGTTGCTGACGGAATAACGCATCAGGTTAAGCCCACCTTCATTGATTAAATCGATGATCAGCTTCATTTCATGCACGCACTCAAAATATGCTATTTCAGGCGCATAACCCGCTTCCACGAGGGTATCAAAGCCGGCTTTCATCAGCTCGGTGACGCCGCCGCAGAGCACTGCCTGCTCTCCAAAAAGGTCGGTCTCGGTCTCTTCCTTAAAGGTGGTCTCGAAAACACCGGCTCTGGTTCCGCCAATACCTTTAGCATAAGCCAGGCCGATATCTTTGGTCTTGCCGGAATAATCCTGAAAAACTGCAACCAGGCAGGGTACGCCTTTTCCTTCCTCATACATCCTGCGTACAATATGCCCTGGTCCCTTGGGCGCCACCATGAAAACATCGATTTCGGGCGGGGGCACAATCTGGCCAAAATGGATGTTAAACCCGTGGGAAAACATGAGCGCATTTCCCGGTTCCAGATAAGGGCCAATCTGCTCCTGGTAGACCTCCGCCTGGATTTCATCCGGAAGCAGGATCTGGATAATATCTCCAGCCTTAGCCGCCTCGGGCACAGTCACTACCTTGAGGCCGTCGGCCTCCGCCTTTTGCCAGTCGGGCAGATCCTCACGCAGTCCGACAATTACATTAAGACCGCTGTCCTTGAGGTTTTGCGCCTGGGCGTGACCCTGGCTGCCATACCCGAGTATCGCGATGGTTTTACCTTTCAATAAGTTTAAATCAGCATCTTGATCGTAGTAAATCTTTGGCATTAACTTTCATCCTCCTCTTTATTTATGTGATTTTTAGAACTGGCTCTTTTGCCCCGCAGCATGGCAATTTTCCCAGTGCGGACCAGTTCTTTGATACCAAATGGACGAAGTGAGTCTTCAAAAGCGGTTACTTTACCGTCATTGCCGGTTACTTCAATAGTAAGGGTTTTCGGGCTGACGTCCACAATCCGGGCGCGGAAAATATCTACCAACTGCATTATTTCCGCCCGCTTTGCAGCATCAGCGCTAACCTTGATCAGGACCAACTCCCGGTCAACATAAGCATCTCTGGTGATGTCGCTGATTTTTATAACATCCACTAATTTATGAAGCTGCTTGTTCAGCTGCTCTAAATATCTTTCGTCTCCCTCGACAACGATAGTCATCCTCGACACGGAGGAATTATCAGTCATGCCTACGGCAAGGCTGTCGATATTAAAGCCGCGTCTGCTGAAAAGGCCCGCAACCCGGGCAAGTACTCCAGGATTATTTTCTACCAATACAGACAGGGTATGCTTCATTTGTAAACCCTCCAACTTATCCCAACATTTTATCCAGTGACTCACCCGGAGGAACTATAGGCAGGACGTTATCTTCCCTGTCAATAACAATATCCAGCATTACTGGTTTTTTAAGCTGGATGGCCCGCTGTAGCGCCGGCGCAACCTCTTCTTTACTGGTCACCCTGATCCCGACAGCCCCGTACGCTTCAGCCAGCTTGACAAAATCGGGGTTAAGCAGTTCACTTTGAGAATAACGCCGGTTGTAGAACATCTCCTGCCATTGCCTGACCAAACCTAAATAGCCGTTATTTAATATTGCCACATTAATGGGCAGGTTATAATTAACCGCGGTGCATAGCTCCTGTATATTCATCTGAATGCTGCCGTCACCGGCAATGTCAAAGACCACTTCGTCCGGGCAGCCCACCTGGACGCCGATGGCCGCCGGCAAACCGAACCCCATTGTGCCGAGTCCGCCGGATGTGATAAAGGAACGCGGTTTGGTAAAACTGTAATACTGTGCCGTCCACATCTGGTGCTGGCCCACCTCAGTGGTGATCCTGGCATTGCCCTCCGTAAGGTTATATATTTCTTGGATGACGTACTGCGGTTTGATATTGCCGCTTTTACAATATTTCAAAGGGTATTCCCTTTTCCAGGCTTTTATCTTTTCCCGCCAGGCTTCTTCCAGGTTCGGCCGAAGCACTGCCAGCAGCTGGTCAAGTACTATTTTAACATCGCCTTCTATGGGAATGTCGACCTTCACATTTTTGTCGATTTCGGCAGGGTCAATATCAATATGAATTATCTTTGCTTTTGAAGCAAATGTCTCCACCTTGCCTGTCACCCGGTTGTCAAAACGGGCCCCCACAGCAATGAGCAGGTCACAGTCACTAACGGCAAAATTAGCGTACTTGGTGCCGTGCATACCTAACATGCCAAGAAACAGAGGGTGGTTGCCGGGGAACCCCCCCAGCCCCATCAGAGTGCAGGTAACCGGCGCCGCCAACATCTCAGCCAGCTTCAGCAGTTCGTTGTGAGCGCCGGAAATGACCACGCCGCCGCCGGCATAAATAAGAGGCCGCCTGGCATCCGCTATCGCCTGGGCAGCTTCCATTATCTTCCTTGGAGCGGTGTTCGGCGCCGGCTTGTATCCGGGCAGGTTGACCTCATACGGCGGTTTGTAATCTATCTGTGACAGAGAAATATCACTGGGTACATCAATCAGCACAGGACCGGGCCTGCCGGTCGTAGCGATATAAAATGCCTCTTTCACTGTTCTCGCTAATTCGGCGGGTTCCTTAACCAAAAAATTATGTTTTGTTATCGGCATGGTGATGCCGGTGATGTCCGCTTCCTGGAAGGAATCCCTGCCCAGCGACGGCCGTGTAACCTGGCCGGTGATGGCCACCATAGGAACAGAGTCCATAAATGCATTGGCGAGGCCGGTAACAAGGTTTGTGGCGCCGGGGCCGGAGGTGGCCAGACACACACCAGGCCTGCCGGTAGCCCGGGCATAACCGTCCGCGGCATGGGCGACACCCTGTTCGTGCCGGGCCAGGATATGCCGGATGCCGGAATCATACAGCGCATCATAAATGGGCAGCGCCATGCCTCCAGGATACCCGAATATGGTGTCTACACCTTCGGCCTCAATACTTTTTAAAAGAATTTGTGCCCCTGACAGTTTTACTCCATTCATGCCAGTCATTCCTTCCTTATGTTCCCCTTTATGGGCATAAAGGGCTTGTCTTTAAGCGTTTTGCTTTTTTATGAGAAAATGGCCGTACAAAGCCGGCCATTCGCCCGTTTTATAATGTAAAAGAAGATATTGCTTTTTTAAGAGCTCCCGCCGGGGTAAATAAGAGGACCGTTTACTCTGGTAAGATCGCGGTAAGTAGCAGTCAACTCCCGGGTCATTTCCCCGGGCTTGCCATCTGCAATAATTCGTCCGTCCACGTTAATGCATGGTATGATCTCCGCTGCAGTGCCTGTGAGGAAAACCTCGTCGGCGGTATAAACATCGAACATGGTAAACAATTTCTCCACAACAGTGATACCCTTTTCGCGGGCTATATTCATAACTGTATTGCGGGTAACCCCCTCCAGCAGTCCGGCGGAGGAAGGCGGGGTGATTAAGACGCCTTTTTTTACGAGAAAAATATTATCTCCGGATGCTTCCGCTACGTAACCTTCATTATTAAGAATGATTGCCTCGGGCATGCCGGCCAGATTGGCTTCCATCTTGGCATAAATGTTATTCAGGTAGTTCAGCGACTTTACCCGCGGGCTGCAAGCAGTGGGTATGTTCCGGCGTGTAGACACAGAAATTACCGCCATGCCGTTTTCATACATTTCGTCCGGGTAAAGGACAATAGAAGCGGTGATACAGAAAACAAAAGCTTTTGGGCATTTACGTGGATCCAGGCCCAGGTCTCCGGGGCCTCTGGTCACTACCAGCCTGATATATGCGTCTTTCAAGTTGTTGCGCCTCAGTGTTTCCAGCACAATTTCCTGCATTTCGTCCTTGCTGCAAGGTATTTCCAGGCAGAGGGCTTTTGCCCCTTCATAAAGGCGGTCCAGGTGTTCGCCCAGCTTGAAGACCCTGCCGTGATACGCCCTGATGCCTTCAAAAATTCCGTCACCATAGAGCAGTCCGTGGTCAAAAACAGAAACAACTGCTCTTTCTTTTGGCACAAATTCACCGTTCAGGTAAATGATCATAAGAACAACTCCCCCCAAATATAACGCTATAACTATTTCATAAAATTAAAGCACTATAAATTAAAAAACCTCCCGCCTGACAGCTTTTTTAACTGTCAGGGACGAGAGGTTGAAACCCTGCGCGGTACCACCCTGCTTGCTTCCCAAAGGGGAAGCCTCTTGTGCTGCTCAAAAAAGCACGGCATTATAACGGTTGCCTAAACCGGCCCGGCTTACTGCACTGTTCAGCCTGCGACTCCGGGGTGATATCGGAACCTGCCTAGAAGCACCGGTTTTCAGCTAACCCGGCTCTCTGAGGCTCTACCAGCAGACCCTGGTCCCCTTCATAGCTTTTACCCATATTACTGTTTTTCAGTATACAAAAAACCCCTAAATATGTCAAGTTCTAATTTGTTCTATCCATCATTATAGTTCGCAGAAAAAGGGCTGATCTATGGAAATTGTAACCACAATAATTATTTTTACATACTATGTAAAAAAGTGATCAGGGGGAATACAGAATATGGATAATAAAACCGATGCCAATGCGGAAGCCATGACAAGCAACCACATGACAGATATGTGTCCTATGGATGCGCGCGCACTACTCAACGCCATTACCATGTGGGAACAAAATAAGGGGGCGCTGTATACTGTGCTGGCCCAATGCGCTCCCACACCCTGTCTGCGGCGGATGACCACACAAATGGCCGCTGAGAACCACGCCGCAACTCTGAACGATATTGCGGCCGCTTACGGCATAGGAGTTGCCATGCCTATTACACCTGGCAACCCGCCGCCCATGAAGCACCCATTTATGCCGCCAAGTTTTTTCGCCGCGGCTGAAAATAATGAAGAAGAATAGATATTTATATTAAGGAGGTTATTGTGATGTCAACATGGTGTAATAATGTCAGACAAATATTGAACGCAGAATTGCAGCAAATCTGCCACCTGGCCCGATTGGCCGCGCTAGCCCCAAATGAGGAGGCCAGGATGATGGTCCTGCACCTGATAGATGAGAAATTGGGTGCGGCAAAGTTTTGGAATAATGTCCTCTGCAGTACATGTGACACATGCACACAGATTTCCCCTGAAGCTGGCTGCCAGCCCGGCATTCCCTGCCCTGGCCTGAGTCCGGAAATGGGCTTCAACCCTGTTATGGGAGGAGATTGCCAGTTTCATCCCGGTGTGACCTGCCCTGGTTTTTGCCCCGGCCTGCCCTGCCCGGTTAACGGCGGTAATCCCTGCCCTGTTAGTCCCGGCGTAGGGGTCGGACCCGGTATCGGCATTGGGCCATCTATTGGGAGCAGTCCCGGTGTAAATATCGGGTCTGATACCTTTGGTGGTCCCGGTATGGGCCCCGGCATGGGTATGGGCCCCGGCATGGGTATGGGCCCCGGCATGGGTATGGGCCCCGGCATGGGTATGGGCCCCGGTGCCCCCATTTTTTTCCCGGAACTGAGTGCCGGCGCCAACTCCGCAACCGGTGACGCAACTAATGCCGGACCAGATGCTGCCGCTTCGACGCCACCAGCGGCTCCTGCTGATGCTAAAAAAAATAAGGAGCAGGAAAAAAAATAGCATTCTATTTAAAAAACCGCCAAATCGGCGGTTTTTAAATAGAAAATAATTTTAACAATTTGTTAATAACTTCATCATATTTATCAATTAATATACACTCGAGAGATGGCTCTTGATTTTATGATCATTTTATTAAATCAAAGCGAGGTGTTAAGCAGGTTCCTTTTGAGCTTATCGAGGTAGACCGGCTGGGGGGGGGAAGAAAGAGACAAGAGAGTGGAAGAAATCGAAAAGCTGACCGGTGACGCTATCTTTCCGGTTGCCGTAATCGGCGAGGAAGTTATCGTAGGCCATAGACCTGATGAATTTGCAGAGGCGCTGAAAAATGACAAATAAAATATTCTGCCCGGCTTGTCAGGTATCCTTTATAATGAGGGAACAGCCTGGGGCTGACGGCGTCGTGCTCTGTCCGGTATGCTGCCTATTTATTACTGAAACCGCCTTTTCGGCGGTTTCAGGTTATTACAAAGCCTTTAAAGTCTCTATAATATAATTTAATAATATTATCGGGCAGTCTTAAGACAGAGTTTAAATGCAATAGTAAGACCCGTCCCCCCTGTGGCGAGCGAGCTGCTGTTCTTTACTTAAGCAGCATCTTATAATATAATTATATTTTATATAAAAGATGAAGCCGGATGTGATCATGTGAGTGACTACCAGATACAGCTCCAGGAAGAGCAGGACAACCTTGAAAAAACATTATCATTTCTCAGGCAAGAAATAGAGAACATGCTTGATGCTCTGTCCCGGCAGAAGAGCGACCTGATATCTTTAAGAAAAGATATGTGGGAAAACACTGTCCATTTTTCCAACGACTTCGCCAGGCTTACAGAAATTACCCATTACCTCGCGGAACTTGACAGCCAATCCGCTAATTACGGCAATACATCGCAGCGGCTCGAAAAATACAGGAAAATGCTGCTATCCCCTTACTTCGGCAGATTTGATTTTCACGAAGACGGCTGGCCCGACACTGAAAAAATATACATCGGACTGCATAACGTGGTTGATTCCAAAACAAGCAGTTTTTATGTATACGACTGGCGCGCCCCAATTTCAAGCATTTTTTACCAGTTTGAGCCGGGGAGGGCTTCATATCAAGCCCCTGCTGGAACAATCTCAGGGGAAGTAACACTGAAAAGACAGTACAAAATTCAAGACGCCCAGCTCCAGTACTTTTTTGACTGCCGCGTCGGCATCAACGACGAAATACTGCAGGAAGCGCTGCGCGGCAAAGCATCCGCCAGGATGCGCTATATTGTGGAAACCATACAAAAAGAGCAGGATGCTATTATCAGGGACACTGAAAATGAACTGCTGATCGTACAAGGCGTGGCCGGCAGCGGTAAAACTTCAGTAGCCCTGCACCGGATCGCTTTTCTGCTTTATCACGGGCTGAACTCAAATCTAAAATCCAACAATATTTTAATCCTATCCCCCAATAACATTTTCAGCAAATACATCTCCAGCGTCCTGCCCGAACTGGGTGAAGAAAACACGTTACAGACCACATTTGAAGACATCGCGCTAAAACTCCTGGACGGCAGGCTGAAAACCGAGAGCCGCAGCCAGCAGCTTGAATCTATGATCTCTGCGCAAAACCAGGACAACTTGAGGATGCGGGGTATCGCGTTCAAAGGCTCGCGGCAATTTGCGCACATTTTGGACCGTTTGATCAGCCATTGCGAAAACAATATGATCGACTTTGAGGATATCTACTTTGACGGGAAAATCCTCATGACCAGGCAGCAGTTAAAGAACATGTTTATAAAAGACAAAACCATCATGCCCATAGCCAAAAGGCTGAAAAGAATTGAAAATATTATTTTGGAAAAGGTTCAACCCTTACGCAAAAAAAGGCTTAAGAAGATTGAGGAGTTTGTCGCCCAAACTGATGGCCACGAGCTGGAAATTAAACCATTCAGCCGGCTGCTTTCAATAAAAAAATCCCGCTCCTTCGTTAACCGCATCCACAGGTACACCGAGGTTGACTACCTCAGCCTCTACCGGACGCTTTTTTTAAATGACGAACTTTTCGCCAGGCTGGCCTCAGGCCTGCAGCTACCCGACAATATCGGCGAAATAATCGCCATGACCAGGGATAACCTGGCCGGCGGCACGGTCTTTTATGAGGACTGCGCCCCCCTCTTATATCTAAAGCTCAGGCTGGAGGGCAGCTCCGCCTTTTCCGGGATCAGTCAGGTAGTGATTGACGAAGCCCAGGATTATGATCTAATCCATTACGAAATTTTCAAACTCCTGTTTGGCGAGGCCCGGTTTACTGTGCTGGGTGACATACACCAGGCCATAGATAAAGACGTCAGCCTGGCGCTTTATGATCATATTATTGAGATAATGAGCAAAAGAAAGTCGGCAAAAGTAATCCTGAACAAAGGCTACCGCTCTTCCTACGAAATAAACAGTTTCAACCAGAAGATCCTGGGCGACAGGCAGAATTTTATTCCCTTTGAAAGGCACGAAACTGAACCTGTCGTTGTGTCAAAGGACACCCTGGATAAATATGACAGAGCCATCATTAGAGAAATAGCTGATGCGGCCGGCAGGGGATACGAGTCAGTCGCTGTTATCTGCAAAACCGCGGCCGAGGCGGAAAAACTGCACAGCAGACTAAAAGACAAAGTTAATATCAAGCTGGTGACCTCCGGCAGCGGCGAGATTGAAAAAGGAGCGATAGTCATTCCCTCTTACCTGGCGAAAGGCCTGGAATTTGACGTGGTGCTGGCCGGCAATGTCTCCAGCGATAATTTTAACAGCGAACTGGATCAAAAACTGCTATACATTATTTGCACAAGGGCGCTGCACAGGTTGACGATTTTCCATACGGGAGAAAAAAGCCCCCTTATTGAGACGTGAAACGTGAAAATTGCAGATACGGCTGCAGCCGGTGAGCGGAACGGGGACACACTTCTGTTTGGGGATAGCTTTTAGGGTCGAGGAATGTCCCCGATTGGAATGGCGGGTTAAATCCCGCCCTACACTTCATGACGCCAAATGAGAGCAAAGCGGCACATTGTCATATATTAGTAAACAACTTGCTCCCTTGGTGAAGCTTGCCGGCAAAGCTCATTCTGTCTGCGCAGGGCCTGGTTTTCGCTGGCAAAACCAGCCCTATCGTAGTACACAGCCACTGCCGGCGCCTGCACTATCTCCCGTTCCGGGTAACGCAGGGCAGATAATATGCCACCCATGACGCACCCCTGGTCAATGTCGATGGTGTTGTTTACAAAAACCGCTTCCGGAACGGGGTTATGGCCGTATACCACCAGGGCTTTCCCGCTGTAGTCTTTAGCCCAGTCCCGCCTTACCGGAAAACCTTCTGCTGTTACCTCTCCGCTGACATCGCCAAATAAGCAGCAGTCTCTAATCCTGTCTGTGACCTCCCCGATCATTTCCTCCTTAATACCGCCATGAGAAACTACCAACCTGCCCCGGTCCAGGATAAAATACGGCGGCGCTTCGCGGTACAAGCTTAAAAACTCTTCCCTGAAACCATCTCTTTCATCCGGCGGCAGCTCATTTATTTCAGCAATAGTCTGTTCAAGGCCGTTGGCGATTTTAACATTTTTCCCCTCCAGGTAACGGGAAAGCTTGCGGCAGTGGTTCCCCGGCACATATAAAGCGTTGTCCGAATCCACCATGTTTTTCACCAGCCAGAAGGTGTCCAGGTTGCGGGGACCCCGGTCGGTGAGGTCTCCGAGAAAGACAGCCTTTCGCGCGGCAGGGTGAGTATAATAATTGAACCGCTGCCGGTAACCCAGCTTTTGCAATAACATAACCAGTTCATCATAGCAGCCGTGCACATCGCCGATAATATCAAAGGGTCCCGGCAGGGTTACCTCATGGCTGTTAACCTTGATGGTAAAAGGTGAGTTAATAATGTCTGCTTCAGAAATTATGTGCACATCACCGAAGCCTTCATCAGGGGCAGATTTTATTGTGCGTCGAAGATCCTGCAGCATCCTGGTGATCACCACCTGGGCCACCCGCCGTTCCCTGCCGGCGTTCCTGGCCAGGCAGACGTCCGCCGGCACAGCAAAAATGAGCAGGGTGACGTTGAAGCTGTACTTCCTGCCGAGCCGCAGGAGATCCCGGCGAGCCCTTTTCGTCAGCGCGGTAGAATCGGCCACCGTGAACCGGCCGAGGGAAAGGCGGCGCTCTATAATATGGCGAAAAAGCCTGAAGGCTTCACTGGAAGCGGCCATATTTGTTTCAGAATCGCTTACCATGACCCGGCACTGATCCGAGGACACGATCGCCGAGTGCTTTAAATATCGCCGGGCAAACGTTGTTTTGCCGCAGCCCGGCACACCGCATAGCACCAGCAGGGTTGTCCGGGGCAAAGAGATAACGGCCATCCAGCCACCTCCACTTCCATAATTCTAGCCTGATATGCTTTCCTCTATCCATATCTTATATTATTAATAACTTCTCAACAAAACTCACCTTAATAAAACATTATATTACATCTTTAGAAGGTAATATTCATTTAAAGTTGAATAATGTTGAATTAAGGATAAATTATGCAAAATAATGCACTGTGGGGGTATATAATGTTCTCTTTTTTTCGCGAGTTGTTCCGGGATATAGCCAAGCGGAAACAGGTGAAAAAAGCACTCAGTGAATCAGAGGAGAGGTACCGGACTATCTTTGACACCACAGGGGCAGCGACATTAATCACAGAAGAAGATTATACTATTTCCCTGGTCAACTCAGAATTTGAAAAAATTTCGGGTTATTCAAAAGAAGAAATAGAAGGAAGAAAAAAATGGACTGAATTTTTCCCAATAGATTATCAGGAGATAATGAAAGAGTACCACCGCCTGCGAGGGGCCGACCCTGATTCAACCCCCAGGAACTACGAGACCCAATTAGTGAACAGCCAGGGAAAAACCAGGGTAATATATCTTACCGTAAACATGATTCCAGGGACCAGACAGAGTGTGGCTTCCTTAACCGACATAACAAAATACAAGCGTGCTGTGAAGGCGCTGCAGAACCAGTCACTTTTCCTGCAGCGCCTGATAGACAATATCCCCAGCCCTGTTTATTACAAGGACGTTAACGGTATTTACCAGGGCTGCAACAAAGCTTATGCAGCGGTTCTGGGCAGAGATAAAAATGAAATAGTGGGTAAGTCAATTTATGATCTAACTCCCTTAGACCTGGCTGACGGATGCCATAGAAAGGACGAAGCGCTCTTAAGAGATCTGGGTGTCCAGGTTTATGAATCCTCCGTTCTGTATAGCGACGGCGTCAGGCACAGCGCCATCATCAACAAAGCCGCTTATTACAATACGGACGGCACGATGGCCGGGCTGATAGGAGTCATCAGCGATATAGAAGAGCGTAAAAAGGCTGAAGAGGAACTAAGGCAGTCCGAGGCCCTGATCAGGTCAATTGTAGAAAGCCCCCAGAACATCAGGACGTTTTCCCTGGACACAAATTACCGCTATATTTTTTTCAATAAAGCTTACCATGAAATGATGAAAAACATCTGGGAGATCGACATCAAGCTGGGCATTAGCGCACTCGAATATATCACTAACCCTGATGACAAGGAGAACGCAGCTGCAAATTTTAACCGGGCCATGTCAGGTGAAAACTTCAGTGTAATTGAGGAATACTGCAACGAAGAACTGGATTGCAGTTACTGGGAGAATATATACAGCCCAATCGTTATAGAAACCGGAAAAACCATAGGGGTTACTGTTTTTTGCAGTGATATCTCAGAGCGTATCCTGGCTGAAAGAAAACTGCTGGCTGCCAACCAGAAACTCCAGGACATTATCGACTTTCTGCCTGACGCCACCCTGGTATTAAATAAAGAGGGGAAAGTTATCGCCTGGAACAAGGCCATCGAGAAAATGACCGGGGTTAATAAAGAGGAGATGCTCGGCCGGGGAGAATACGCCTACGCCGTGCCGTTTTACGGAGAACCCAGGCCGATCCTGATTGACCTTTTATTGAGGCCAGAAAAAGATATCGGGGACAAATATGATCATCTTGTAAGAAGCGGCAGCACTCTCATCACTGAAAAAGATGTCCCCTTCACCTACCAGGGCAAGGGCGCGTACCTGTGGGGTATAGCTACCCTGCTGCTTGACAGCGACGGGAATGTCACAGGCGCGATTGAATCCATCCGTGACATCACCGGCCACAAAAATACTGTAGAAGCGCTGAAATTGTCGGAGCAGCGTTTCTCCCAAATATTCGACAACAACCCCAGCTTGTTGTTTATCAGCACAATGCAAGAGGGCCGCTTTGTTATGGTTAACAACCGTTTTTTACAGGCTACAGGTTACAGCCGGGAGGATATAATCGGCCGTACGGTAACCGATATCGGTTTTTGGGTCAAACCGGACCGGGCCGAGGCGATCAGATTACTGCAAGAAAATGGTCTGGTAAACAACATGGAATGCATTTTCCGTGAAAAATCCGGTGAAGCCACCATCGGGCTTTTTTCAGCGCAAATAATGCCTTTCGGCGATGAGCAGGTAATTTTAAGCGTGCTAAATGATATCTCCGAGCGCAAGCGGTTAGAAGAGGAAATGTCCCGACTGGAAAGGATGAACCTGATCGGAGAGATGGCTGCCGGCATCGGCCACGAGATCAGGAACCCCATGACCACCGTGCGCGGGTTTTTGCAAATGCTCGGGGAAAAACAGGAATGCCGCAAATTCAGGGAATACTACAACCTCATGCTCGAAGAGCTGGACCGGGCTAACTCAATTATTTCAGAATACCTTTCCCTGGCAAAGAATAAGGCTGTCAGCAAAAAATATCACAACCTCAATCAGATATTGAAAGCCCTGCACCCCTTAATTCAGGCGGATGCCATGCGCACAGAGATGTATGTGCACATGGCGCCGGGAGATATTCCGAACCTGCTGTTGGACGAAAAAGAGATCCGCCAGCTGATCCTCAACATGGTCCGCAACGGGCTGGAAGCAATGACCCCGGGAGGGAAAATCACCCTCAAAACGTTTATGGAGGGAGATCAAGTGGTTTTAGCTGTACAGGACCAGGGCGCGGGGATCGAGCCGGATGTGCTGGAAAAAATGGGCACACCGTTCTTTACCACCAAGGATTCCGGCACCGGCCTGGGCCTGGCCGTCTGTAACAGCATTGCCTTAAGGCAAAACGCCTCTATCCGGGTGGAAAGCGGCCCCACCGGCACGACTTTTTACGTTACCTTCACCCCGCAAGTGAACTCGTCCAGCTAAAGCTCTTTAACCGTATTTTTCAATATAACTAGTCTGTCCAGGCTAAAATTCTTCCAACCACTCAAAATACGGCCGGTCAAACATAGCCATAGCGTTAACCATGAGTTCCACGATGCCGCCATACTGCACATTAAACCTGGCCGTGGCCTGGTAGTAATTCAGCATATCCCGGAAAGCGCCCTTGCAGTTGGAGCAGGGGGCGCAAATATATTTTGGTATGGTAGGATCCTCTATCTTGTCCTGAAAAGCCTCCAGGATTTGCTTGAACTTCATCCGGGCGGAAACCTTCATTTCCCACTCTGGAAAGTTCATGTTCCTCATTACGGCAAAGCCGCCGCCGCCGCCGCAGCAGTAGTTATTTACCCCGTGGGGCGCCATTTCCCTGAACTGCGGGCAGAGAGCCCTGAGGATCTGACGCTGGGGCATCACCACGCCCATAGAACGGACAATATTACAGGGATCATGCAGGGTGACGGGGAAGTTGTTGCGCAGCGGGTCGAATTTGATCGCACCGCTCCTGACAATATCCTGCAGGATGGGAAAGCTGCTTTCACGGGGAATATTGTCTTCACCCACCGCCAGCCGGTCGGAGGAAACCGCCGCAGCCCGGTGGGCGTGGCCGCACTCCCCGATCACTATTCTCCTCACCCCCAGCTCACGGGCCGCTCGGCGCTGGGCCAGGGATATTTTCCGCGCCTGGGCATCGTCGTACCAGATACCGTAGTTCACTGCGTCGTAGCCGGCCAGCTCGCTGCTCATGGTCCAGTCCAGGCCGGCCTCTGTGAAGAGGATGGCGAAGGCGGCCGGGTTGTCCGGCCAGGATAAAAACTCGCCGGCATTATGGATCAAGAGAATATCCGCGCCTTTTTTATCAATAGGAAATTTGTACTTTTTGCCGAGCCGCTCATAAAGATCTTCTTCAATAAACTCTATGTTATCTAAAAAAGCATTTTTATTCATGCCGGTGCTTGAACCTGTTTTCAACTGCAGCACTGTGCCCCTTTCATGCAGTAGGGTCGGGGCCATGCCCATCTCCATGCTGAACAGAGCCCGGATCTCCCTGGCAATCACACTGTTATCCAGTCCCAGCGGGCAGGTCTGGGCGCAGCGGCGGCAGAGGTTGCAGCGGTAGGCCAGTTCACCCAGGCGCAGAAGCGCCTCCGCGTTAATACCCACACTTCCGCCGGTGAACCGGGCGGCCGGGCGGCCTTGTTTTTTGTAGCTTTTATACAGTCTGCGCAGCGTATCAGAACGAAAAAGGGGCCTGTACACCTCTTTCCCGCCGCTGGCCTGAAAGACGTGGCACGCTTCCGAGCAGACGCCGCACCTGGCGCAATACTCAAAAGCAAGGTTAAAGGGGGTCAAAAAACCGCTGTTTGTTTCTCTGGCAAAAAGCTTATCCAGCCCGCTTAAAAATTTATTAATAAATTCTTCCTCTTCTGACTTGCTCCCCGGGCGTTTCAAATTGTCGTTGCCGACAAAGCCGTCCAGGCTGGTACAGTAAGTTTCCCGCCAGGTGTCCTTTACCGGTTTCAGCCCGGGTTCCATGTCCTGCTTGTCGTAAGGCGGTGGCAACGGCATTAAATGATCAAGGCTGGCCAGTTGTTCCGCGGGCGGTCTTGACATATCGTGGGGCTTTAATTTATCCATTAAGTACAACTCCTGCTGTTTCTATACTTTTATGATTTCCCAGTCTCGGTTGATTTAGTGTGGGGAGAGGACCAGCCGTCCCGCGGCCTGTTCACCAGGTTTTTTTCGACTATCCTTTCCAGCGCTGAGCCTTTCAGGTTGGGCTCATTATCCCAGAGCACTTTGTGATAAGCAAAATACTTGCCTATATAATGGCTCATTTTAGTCCTGGGAATATAAATCAACAATGCTCCAAAGAGTACTAAATGAACCGTAAGAGGCAGTCCGGCCCTGACAGGCGCAAAAGCGAGCATGGCTGCCACAACCCCCCGGTTGTAATTGAAACCGGGGTCCGTGCTCCAGGCCACCAGCCCGGAGACAGCCGCCGCCAGGATAAAAAATAAATTAAAATACTCTGCGCCGGTTGTGTATTTTCTCAGTGTCCCGTCGGCTACCCTGTTAATCAACAGAGCAGCGCTGCCGCAAGTGGTTAGAAAAATGCCGGCGAAGCCCGCGACCGCTGTTGCCCAATAGACCAGCGCCGCCCACGTGTGACTGCTGACACCGTCTGAAGCAGTCAGCGGCATCCCAAACATTTCCGTAACCGCCCCGGCAAGTAATAACAATGTGAACAGCCCCAGCAGATATATACCCAGGTGCATGGGGTAGCTGAACCACCAGAATTTCCTCTGGTTGACAAAAAGGCTTTTCATGAACAGCATTTCCTGCAGCACTGCACCATATTGCCCGGCACGGGATATCTGCCTGGGCCTGGTCCACCACTCCGCCTCCTCGTAGTAGGAACCACCGTAGCTCACGCCGGGTTCCCCGGGGACGGGATAAAGCTCCCAGCGGTTGGCCAAGGGGTGGCGGGCATACTGCCGGGCTTTACCCAGTGAAAAAACTACAAAGGCTGTTACAGCCGTGTACATAAAGACCGCAAGAAGCAAAGAAGCTGACCTCCCGACCACTTTTTTCTAAATTACTGCTAATTAATCACAATGCGACAGGGGGTCTCTCCTGTCGCAAAACCAGAGGCGCTCCCCTGCTATCCTATAAGCAGATGGGTACACCTATCTGAAATTCTTACTAAAGATCTCACTTCAGGCGCTGCCTGGCCCTGGCTATGGCCCCGGCGACTGCTTCAGGCGCCGGACCTCCCGGCACTTTCCTTGACTCCACACAGTTTTTGATGTCGATCGCCATATACACATCCTCTTCCACCAGAGGGCTGAACACTTTGTATTCCTCCAAGCTCATCCGGTCCAGCGTCAGTCCCTTTTTCAGGCAGTACAGCACTGCCTTCCCCGCCACTTCATGAGCTTCACGAAAAGGCATCCCTCTGCGAACTAAATAGTCAGCCAAATCAGTGGCATTGGTAAATCCGCCTCGCGCCGCCTCCGCCATTACATCTTTCTTGACCTGGATGGTTTCCAGCATGGGCCGAAAAATTATCAGGCATTTTTTTACGGTGTCAACTGCATCAAAAAGCGCTTCCTTGTCTTCCTGCATATCCTTGTTGTAAGCCAGAGGCAGCCCTTTAAGCATGGTCAGCAGCGCCTGCAGGTGGCCGAAAACCCGGCCTGACTTGCCCCGGATTAGTTCCGCCACGTCCGGGTTCTTTTTCTGGGGCATCATGCTGCTGCCGGTGCTGTAGGCGTCATCCAGTTCGATAAAGGAAAATTCTGCTGCAGACCAGAGGATAATCTCCTCGCACAGGCGGCTCATATGGACCATAATCAAAGAAGCACAGGCCGCGAACTCCACAGCAAAATCACGGTCACTCACCGAATCAAGGCTGTTTTCAGTTATTGCGGCAAAACCAAGCTGCCGGGCCACATAATCCCGGTCCAGGGGAAAGGTGGTCCCGGCCAGGGCGCCGGCCCCCAGCGGCATGACGTCGGTACGCCTGCGGCAGTCAGCCAGCCGCTCCTCATCACGGCGGAACATCTCGCCGTAAGCCATCAGGTGGTGGGCGTAAGTAACGGGCTGGGCCCGCTGCAGGTGAGTGTAGCCAGGCATGACAGTGTCCAGGTGTTTTTCCGCCAGATCCAGCAGAGACAACTGAAGCTCACGCAACAGGACGATAATATTGTCGATCTCATCTTTCAGATACATACGGATATCCAGAGCCACCTGGTCGTTCCTGCTGCGCGCCGTATGCAGCTTTTTGCCCAGTTCGCCGACCCTTTCAGTCAATAGCTGCTCTACATTCATATGGATATCCTCGGATTGAACCGAAAGCTTCACCCGGCCTTCTTCAATGTCAGCGAGGACCTCTCCCAGCCCCCGAACAATGGCGCTGGCCTCATCGGGCTGAATTATACCGGCCCTGCCAAGCATCCGGGCATGAGCAATGCTGCCTTTTATATCGTATTTATATAATCTCTGATCAAAAGAAATGGAAGAATGAAAGTCTTCCACTAAACGGTCAGTTTCTTTTTGAAAACGGCCACCCCATAATTTGGTCATGTCTGCACCCCTCTAAAAAAAGAAAAACGCTGGTTTTCCCATGAGAATATTAGCTATTATTAAAATGGGAAGAATAAAGACTGTTATCGTAAGCAATAACATAAATATCTTCAAAGGTCTATTTCTATAAAAAGGATGTTCCTCCATCGGCGCCGGTTCCATATTGCTTTCGTCTATTTTTTCTTCGACCATTTTTTTACCCCCACGCAATTTTATTATAATTCTAACATGTCCATTTTATATTGCAAATAAAAATAAGAGGAAGCAGGCAATTTTGTCCACCTGCTTCCTCTTAATATCTTACAGTTTTAAGGTTCAAAGCTAATTAAGCCTCCTTGTTTGATTCCTCATCAGCTATTGACTCTAACCCGATGTCCTTGAGGATTTCATTAATGAGTTCCATTGTCAGCATTAAATACCCCCTTTTGAAATTAACTAATCATCTGGTGATATTGATCATATCATACTAGTAAATGGAAAGTCAACAATTATTTTACTGCCAATTATTGCTTTAAAATTTAAAATATGCCGGTCGGCTCGTTTTTACATCTATTATAAAAGTAAAGTAGACTCCCACTTCTAGAAGTGGGTGTCTTAGAAGCAGATTAACCCCCCTCAAAGAGAAAGGTTGGTTGTTAATAAGGCGTTTGCCTACTCAGCGCTTGTTCCTTCCTTGCTGAACTTGCTCACGATGTCCGGTATAATTTTCGCCAGCTTTTCCAGGGATCCTTTTTGCCCCAGGTTATAAACATCTACCTCTCCGTCACGGATAATTATCAGCGCAGCAGGAGTGACTCTGGCCCCTGCTCCGCCACCGCCGCCTTTTCCGCCGCCTTTTCCGGGCTCCGTTCCTTCCCCGACACCTGTAGCAAAGCCGAAGCTAGCCGACATAACGGGGATGATGGTTGTATTGCCTGCATTGATTGGCTCTCCGACGATGGTCTTTGTTTTAATAAGGTTCTCCAGGCGCGAAACAATGGAATCAATGCTTTCTTGAAACATCCTTACACTCTCCTTTTCCTCTTAATTTTTGACTTTAAAACCTTCCACCATATCTTCCTGACCGCCGGGGCAAAAAAGAAACCAATGGCATGAAAGATTAACACCGCCGGAATCAGCCTCGCACGCATTTCACCGCGCAAGTTCAGTACAAGCTCCTGGAAATTGGGGTTGAGGCGCAGTTTACAGCAGCTGCTGTTTATTAATCCGACCAACGCCGCCAGGTATCCGGTAAGTGCCGGGTCACCGGAACCGTATTCTCCTTCCACGCACAGCCTTAAGTTCAGAGAGCAAAAGGCGCGGCTTAGAAAAGCGAGCACTTCCTTCAATAAAACTCTGTTAAAAAATTGGATTATATCTGAAAGCCCTGGCCGGTTAATACTTTTTTTTCTTTTTTAGTTTCTTTTATTTTTTCTTTTTGGGCGGTGGCTATTTTGGGGTTCAGCCGCTTACTCCAAAAACCAAAGCGCACAGAAAATACGTTCCCACTTTCAGCCATAATCATGTTGAATGATGTCAGGCCTCCCAGCCAACTGATTTCCCCCTGGAGCTGCCTCTTATCTGCCAGGCAGCCTTGCGCGTGAAATGATATTGGCGTCAGCAGGACAGCTAATACTATGATTGTTAGGGAAACTACCGCCCACATAATTATACTCACGATATTATTTTCATTTTTTGATAATCCTCGCAAATCCTTCTTCGGCTACCCGGTAAACCAGATAAAACAGCTGCAAAGCCGGCGGCAGCCCTTTTTTCCCGGATGTCCGCCAGTGGGGCAAAGCGGTATTGTCGAATAACAGGTACGATAAGACTTTTAATTTATCTCTTAACCGGCAGGGCATCAATATGAAACAAAAATAAGTGCCGGCATGGGATCTCCTGGAAAAAAGATGACTGCGGCAGAAGTAATAGTCCACTGATGTCCCCTTTCCGGCCATGAATAATTTTGATTTTTCGGCCGCGCACCCGGTATCTCCGGTTACCTCCGACACCAATTTTAATGTTATGCCAAAAACCTTTTTGCCGTTGGCATCCGGAATGAGGCTGTATATTTTGGGGGGAGACGGTATTGAAACCAATCAGGTCCGGTCCAAAATCCTTAATATGCTTCAACATGGCCGCATCCACCCTGTCTTTTTCCGTTCCAACCAGCGTCTGGGCGGCAAACCGATCAAAAATTGATACCGTATGCCCCGCCCGCTCCAGCAGGGCGTCGATAAATGACAGCCCCAGCGACGCCCACGTGGGTCCAGGCGAATTTTTTTGGCCGGTGAGGAGGTAAATCAACAAAACCTTCAAATTGCATAGTCCTCCAGTTCAGTATCGGTAATTAACGTTT
>JAQVXL010000076.1 GCA_028709235.1 Desulfotomaculaceae bacterium | reverse complement strand
TATTCTAAGCGCGTCTAAAAAATAAAAATGTTACTCACTTTTTGGGAATGTAAAAAAGCTTGGACGCCTTGTGAATACAGGGATTCAAGCTTTTTTATGGTTTTTTACTGTCAAAGATGAGATTATACAATGTTTTTACGTTTTTGTCCCCTTAATATAGGCCAGGCCTTCCGCCAGCGCTACCAGGTCGTCCTTTTCATCCCTTATCTCCATGCGGTAGAGCCCGGTCTTCCTGGTCAGGCTCTCTTCCTTGGCCACCGCGGTAAGCACAGTCCCCGCGCCGGTCGCTTTTAAAAAGTTTATACTGACATTAAGGGCCAGCGCCAGAGACCCGTGAGAATTACTGGCCGCGGCAAAAGCAATATCAGCCAGGGCAAACACTGTGCCGCCGTGGGTCAGTCCCGCCCCGTTCAGCAGCTCCGGTGTCACTTTTACGGTTGCAGTGGCATAACCGGGCTTGATTTCTGTGAGACTGATCCCCAGTTGTCTGGCCAAAGCGTCCTTTTCCAAGCGCTCCCTGCAAATTGCTACAGCATCGCTAATTTTCCATTCCTCCCCTGTAACCGCAAAGCTGGATTTTTCAAAACTGACTGGTAACTTATAGTATTAGCTTGGCGGCTCTTAATTAACCTGCCTGGATTAAATAAAAGCAACCCGTGCCATATAAATAACACGGGTGTTCAACAACTTGTCAATTTATATGACAATAAACTGCTTCTGTCTAAGGCATTCTAGGACATTCCTTCCGTCCTGTCTTCTCTGGACTTGGCTTCGTTTACAGTAATAACCCTGCCTTCAAGTTCGGTACCGTTCATAGCAGCGATCATAGTATCCGCATCTTCATCCCGAACTTCGACAAAGCCAAAGCCGCGGGAGCGACCGGTCTCTCGATCAGTAATAACGCGGCTACTCAAAACTTCGCCATGTGCGGAAAAAGCATCGGCCAAATCCTCAGCTTTGGTAGCCCACGGTAGATTCCCTACGTACAAGGTACGCGCCATCTACTAATCACCTCTTTCCCAATGAAACTATTTTTCCTAAAGCTATTATTTGCAAAAGAAAATGTCCTGATGCAAACTTGATTGAGCAAAGATTTTTCCAATTCATTACCGGTACAGATTATTTTTTAAGATATAATCCTCCACTGATTCAGGAAGAAGGTATTTTATCGGCCTTCCTTCACGCACACGCTGCCTGATGTCAGTTGAGGAAATGGCCAGGGCCGGCACTTCCATGTATGAAATATTTTGTTTAAAACTGTCTGGCAGAGAATTGAGTTTTTCATTTAATCCATTTAAACAATAACCGGGACGGGTGGCAGCCACAAAATTACACATTGACAGGAGCAGGTCAATATCTTTCCAGGTAATAATCTCCAAGATGGCATCCGCTCCGGTAATGAAATAAATTCTTTTTCCAGGATGAAGATACCTCATTGTGCGCACCGTGTCAATAGTATAAGAAAGTCCCGGCCGCTCTACCTCTATGAGCGATGGGCAAAAAAAAGGATTTGAGGCAACCGCCAGGCTGGTCATTTTGTAACGGACCCAGGGTTCGCTGATTATACGGTCAGGTTTATGGGGCGGGTGCCCGGTCGGGATAAAGAATACCTTTTCCAGGTTAAATGAGTACCTGGCCCCTTCAGCCGCGACCAAGTGCCCGTAATGAACAGGGTCAAAGGTGCCGCCCATGATCCCCAGACGCTGTTCTCTTACCGTCTCTATATCCATAATGATCATTTTACTGTCTGTTTGTTGTAAAGGCAAGAAAAACCGGTTAATTTCATGGCTAAAGATTACAGGTTAAGCACCATGTTGTTCCGGTGCACTATTTCATCATAGTCCTTATATCCCAGAATGAGGCATATTTCCTGGGTCTGAGCCCCTTTAATCCGCTCAATTTCAGCCGAAGAGTAAGAGGCTATCCCCCTGGCGATTTCCTGGTTATCCGGACCAATAATACAAACCGTGCAGCCCATTTCAAACAGCCCTTCCACACCTGTTATACCGGAGGGCAGCAGGCTTTTACCCTGCTTGACCAGAGCCGCGGCGGCGCCTTCGTCAACGCGTATTTTCCCGCATACCGCGGCGCTGTAGGCAATCCACTGTTTCCTGTTTTCCAGTTTGTTGCCACAAGGCCAAAACACTGTCCCCACCTGCTCCCCGGCAATTACCTTGAGAATGATATCCTTCTCATCAGCACAGGCCAGTACCGTGGTTACACCGGAGTGGGCGGCGATCCTGGCCGCCGATATTTTTGTCATCATGCCGCCGGTGCCCAACTTACTGCCGGCGCCGCCCGCCAGGGACTCGATTTCAGGAGTTATTTCTGCAACCTCCCGGATCAGAGAGGCGCCGGGATCTTGACGCGGATCGGCTGTATATAAGCCCTGGATATCTGAAAGCAGGACCAGAAGTTCAGCGTCAACCAGTCCGGCCACAAGAGCCGACAGCGTATCGTTCTCGCCCAGCTTGATCTCGTCAACTGCTACAGTATCATTTTCATTAATCACCGGGATCACCCCGAACTGCAGCAAGGCCTGCAGTGTATTTCTGGCGTTCAGAAACCGCCGCCGGTCTGAAAAGTCCTCTCTGGTGAGCAGAACCTGCCCGGCGATAATGCCGTACTCGGAAAAAAATTTTTCATAAATGTGCATCAGTATACCCTGGCCTACCGCAGCGGCGGCCTGTTTGGCGGGTATGGTTCTGGGCCGGCCGGCCAGGCCCAGCTTGCCTGCGCCTGTGCCGATAGCGCCGGAAGAGACCAGCAGCACATCCTTGCCCTGGTTATGCAGGTCGGCAAGCTGCCTGACCAGGCTTTCTATTTGAAAAAGGTTCAGCTTGCCGGTGGCATAGGCGATCGAACTGGATCCGACCTTAACCACGATTCTTTTCACGGAGTTAAAGTTACGCTTATTCTCTGTCACATATCTCACCCAACTATCATAAAACTTAACATCATACTGAAACACATTTATAAAACAAATTGTTTTAATTATATTAGAATCATATAAAATCCTGTCAATTTGTTTAGATGGGAAAATTATAACATAGCTCTATGTTCAATTGAAGCTAAAGGTTACTCGTAAAACTCAAATTCAAATTTCCCGATTTTTACTGTGTCCCCCACTTTTATGCCCGCTGATTTGAGCTCCTCCTCAACCCCCATGCGGTTGATGATCCACTGCAGGCGCTCCACCGCTTCCTCGTTTTCCATATCAGTCATGGCCACATGGCGCTCAATTTCTTTACCCCTGACATAGTAAATACCTTCCTCGCGAAAAACGCTGAAACGCGGTTCCACACGGTGCACCACCGGCTGCGGCATGATCTCCGGCATTATTGGGGGTAGTTGTTCGATCAGTTCGGCCACCCGGTAAATCAGCTGGTCCAGACCTGCGCCGGTGACCGCGGAAACTGGAAATATTTCATAATCACTGCCACAGGCCTCTTGCAGCCGGGGCAGGTTATCAGCGGCAGAGGCCAGGTCCATTTTATTGGCGGCGATCACCTGGGGCATCTCCCCGAGAGCGGGGTTGTAGAGGGATAATTCCCGGTTTATCACCTGGAAATCGTCCACCGGGTCGCGTCCCTCACTGCCCGCGGCATCGAGGACGTGGATAAACAGGCGGGTGCGCTCCAGATGCCTTAAAAATTCATGGCCGAGGCCGGAACCGGCATGGGCGCCCTCGATCAAGCCCGGTATATCGGCCATCACAAAGCTCCGCTGATCCGCCACCCGGACCACGCCCAGGTTGGGGGTAATGGTGGTGAAAGGATAATCCGCGATTTTAGGCTTGGCTGCTGATACCCGGGAAATCAAGGTGGATTTACCCGCGTTGGGGAATCCAACCAGGCCCACATCTGCCAGCAGTTTGAGCTCCATATTCAGCCAGCGCTCCTGGCCCGGTTCCCCCTTCTCCGCCATTTTAGGAGCCTTTCTGTCAGGGGTGGCAAAGCGCGCGTTGCCCCGGCCACCCCGGCCGCCCCGGGCCACCACAACTTCCTGGCCGTCTTTAACCAGGTCGGCTATAAGTTCGCCGGTATCGTCATCCCTGATCAGAGTCCCCGCCGGTACTCTGATGATCAGGTCCCCGCCGGAGGCCCCATGCCTGTTCTTGCCTTCCCCATGCCTGCCCCGTTCCCCTTTATAGTGACGCTTGTAGCGAAAGTCGACCAGGGTGCGCAAACCTTCATCGGCTCTGAATATAACATCCCCGCCCCGGCCGCCGTCACCGCCCCAGGGGCCCCCTTCCGGGACATACTTCTCTCTGCGCATGGCCACGCAGCCGTTGCCGCCGTCACCGGCCTTGATGTAAATTTTGGCCTTATCAAAAAACATTAGATCACCTGCTTGGATGCAAAATTTATAACCTTACATTTCATTAGAAAAACAATTAGAAAAAACGCAATTAAGAAAAAAGCGCACCGGGCTGCCGCCTGCTGGCTAACCGCTATCCCGTAGTTTATCCATTTTCTGCCCTTTTTCTTGGGATTTCTAAAAAGATCTCCAGCTTGTCGCCAGAAAGAGCTATATTTGACGCCCCGCCATGTGGACTCAAAAGCTCCTTGACCGGCTTGAGGTCCTTTTTTAACAACAAAGGGTCGGCGATACAGGCAGCCTGTCTGGACAGGCAAATGGTATACTGTTCCTGGTTTTCCTCAAAGCTGACCGCGAGCTTTCTCTTGCTCAAATCCGGTGGGGACAAATTTTCAAAAAAACAACACAAGGCCTTTTCCAGCGCGAACCCCACCACAGTACCGGGGACCGCGCATTGATCCAGTTTGGCCTGCACCGCCAGTTCCATTTCAATTTGATGTTTGGCGGCTTCATTAAACCCGACTAAAAGAGCTGCCGTAACTTCAGGTATTTCCAGCCAGGCTGTTTGGCTCATAACTCTCATATCCGCAATAATCTTATCAATATATTCCCGCATCCGGTCAGGTTTATTTAACTGCAGGTAACCGGATACAACCTGCAGGTGATTTAAAAAATCATGCCTTTGCACCTGGATTACCTCCAGGAGTTTTTGAGGATCCATATTTGGCCAACCGTTCCTTTCTTTATAGAAGAATCTTTCAATTAGCTGCTCGCTGCCCCTTGCAGTAGTTGTACGATTCGACAAAACTTACTTGTGATCCTTTAAACTGGAAAATGAAAACCAGGTGGTATCAGCACCACCCGGTCCCCTTATTCTTGCCCCACAGGTTGTTGCGCTGGGGCAGGAGATAGATAAATCCGGTCTATGCGCATCCCTTTCATTTTGGCCACCTCAAATTTCCAGTCATCGACGATAACGTAATCCCCTTCTTTGGGGAACCTGCCCAGCTTGTTCATTACAAAACCAGCCAGGGTGCTGTATTCCTCATCTTCTTCACTAAGAGAAAGGTCGAAACGTTTTTCCGCCTCATCAAGAAGGATCCGGCCGCTCAAGGAATAAGTGTCTTCTTTCCGGGTAATCATCTCCGGCTCTTCCTGGTCGAACTCATCCTGGATATCACCTACCAGTTCCTCCAGCAGGTTTTCCATCGTGACAATACCGGCCACGCTGCCGTATTCGTCAACCACCACCGCCATTTGCTGGCGGCTTTTTTTAAACTTCTGCAGCAGGCGCTCCAGGGGGGTTCCTTCAGGGACTAACAACACATCCCTTTTGATACTTTCGATATCCCGATCCTGGCCATTCATAAAAACAAGATCCTTGATGTGGATTTGTCCGATAACATTATCCCGGCTGCCGTCATAAAGGGGGTACCTGGTATGTCCCGCTTTACGGGCTATGGCCAGGTTCTTTTCAAAGCTATGCTGCCGGTTCAGAAATACCGTTTCCGGCCTGGGCACCATTACGTCACGGGCCACCCGTCTTTCAAATTGGAACACGTTTTGCAGCAGTTCCTGTTCTGTCTGGTTGATATGTCCTACTTTATAGCTTTCAGAAATAAGCATCATTAATTCTTCTTCAGTATGAGTCATCTCTTTTTCACTGGCGCTCTTCATCCCCAGGAGAAGCAGAAATTTTCTCGCTGTTCCATTCAATAAAGCCACGGCGGGCCGGAAAATCAGGTAAAAGAAACGCATCGGCGCAGCCAGCCACATGGTTATGCTTTCCGCCTTTTGAATCGCTACAGTTTTAGGGGCTAACTCGCCGAAGACCACGTGCAGAAAAGTGATTACACTAAAAGCGATAACGAAGGATATGGAGTGTACTACAGTGGGAACTGTTATACCAAATTTATACAGCAAAGGGGTGATCAGGTCAGCCACAGCCGGCTCACCCAACCAGCCCAGTCCCAGACTGGATAGAGTTATCCCCAGTTGACACACCGAGAGATAGGCGTCGATGTTTTCGATGCAGAGCTGAGCCGTTTTTGCTTTGCGGCTGCCTTCAGCCGCCAATTGGGCGATGCGGGTTGGCCGGGCCTTTACAAAAGCGAATTCTGCCGCAACGAACAAGCCGTTAAGCAGCACCAGGGCCAGTGCCCCTAGAATATTTAAAAAAATTATCAGCATAGATGGGAAAGGCTCTTCCATCATCATTCCTCATTCCCCTGGTGAACTTCGATTATCTAAATAAAAACCTTTTTTGCCTTAGTTTTTACTCCTAATCTGTAATTAAGATTCCCGATCTATTCAAAGTAACCGCAGTCCCTTTAAAGCAAAAAAATCCTCAGCCTCTCCAACTACGGCCAGGATCAACAAGAAACATATTATTTACCGGGAACAATCTAGATCTTACTATAGGGACATCTTCCATAAGGACAGGTTTTCCCTCCAACTGACGTATAACACTTAACATTATCTTATATTATACAATACCAATCATTTTAATACTAACCCGGTTTTAAGCCCTCAGGAGTAATCAAGGCCTATTTTCCTATAATAACTCATAAACAGGTTGTTTTGATAAAAATACCGTTTTCAAACCTGGCGGTATGAAAACGGTATTGTAATCAGGCTAATACAGTCCTCTGACCTCTTTATGCTTATAAAGAAACAGCGACTTTCTCCGGTACTACACTGACAGTTTTCTTATTCCGGCCTAAACGGTCAAAGCTGACCTGGCCGTCGATCTTGGCAAACAGCGTATCATCACTGCCGATACCAACATTTTGACCGGGGTGGATCCTGGTGCCCCGCTGCCGCACGATAATGCTGCCGGCTGAAACATACTGGCCGTCCCCTCTCTTCACCCCAAGCATTTTGGGTTTAGAGTCACGACCGTTACGCGAACTGCCTACACCTTTCTTATGTGCCAAAGTAAATCACCTCTTCTATTTAAAAATTTCTGTTATGCTTCGATTTTTTCCACTATAACCTGGGAAAAAGGCTGCCTGTGACCCTGTTTGCGCCGGTAGTTTTTTTTGGCTTTATACTTGAAAACAATAATCTTTTTGTCTTTTCCATTGCGCAGCACCTGCAAGATGACCCTGGCGCCCTCTACCAGGGGCGCGCCTATTTTAACCTCTTCACCATTCACCACAGCCAGAACCCGGTCTATCTCTACCTTTTCACCGGCTTCGGCGGGCAATTTCTCGATATTCAGCTTGTCGCCTTCCTGAACACGGTACTGTTTGCCGCCAGTTTCAATAATAGCATACAAAACTAATAACCCCCTCATTCGGGACACGCCGGAAACAGGTAGGGGCATAAGGCATACCCGCTTTTCCAGACCAGTTCCGCGCGGCACCACAATATTCTTAAATTATCTACAATACAATATTCTAACACACAAGATTTATTTGTCAACATCCAGACCAATTAAATCCTGACCGGGCGCGCTTTGGCATAAGTGCGGTAGACCTTGCTCACTTCCACCGGAATAGTCTCCCCCACAAAAGAGGCGGCGCCTTCAATATCCAGGATAAAACCATTTACCCTGGCTATGCCGTCATAAAAATTTGTCACATGGGGCTCCTCCACTTTAACTTCCAGGACCTCACCTGGCTTGACCGGGAGCGTGTTGGCCTTGATTTCTTCATTATCTTGCAGCGGCCGGATGGTAACAGCTTCGATATGGTGACTGGTAGAACCACGGATATAGAGGCTCTTCCCTGTCTTGCTTTCCAAATCACGCAGGCTG
>JAQVXL010000075.1 GCA_028709235.1 Desulfotomaculaceae bacterium | reverse complement strand
TCAATATTAAAGAGCCGGAAAATGTCTCTCATTTTCTTCCTGTAGCAAAGCCAGCATCCTGGCGTGGTTGGCTGGAAGCGGTTCATGGAGGACGTTTCGCTGTGTCAGCGGCACGTCTATTTTTACGTCATCCAGCACAGACGCCGGGCAGGCGGATAGTACGATCACTCTGTGGCCCAGAAGCAGGGCATCCGCAATGTCATGGGTAACAAATATAATTGTTCTGGGGTTTTCCTGCCACATCCTGGCTACCTGCCGGACCAGGCCCAGGCGTAAGGGGGTGTCCAGCGACTTAAATGGCTCGTCCATCAATAAAAGGTCGTGTGGAAAAGCAAAAGCGCGGCACAAAGCCAGCCTTTGCTTCATTCCCCCGCTTAAAGCCTTGGGGTAACTATCCCGGTATTCATACAAACCCATCATATCCAGGTATTTTTTGATCAATTCCTGCCTCCTGGCTGGCGGCACTGTGTTCTGCAAAACAAATGCAATATTCTGAGCCACAGTTTTCCAGAGCAACAGTCTGGGCTCCTGGAAGACGCAACTGACCCGCATACCCCGGGTACCTGTAATCCGTCCGGCGTCGGGCTGTTCCAACCCGGCCAGAAGCTTCAATATCGTTGTTTTGCCGCACCCCGAAGGACCGATAATACAAGTAATTTTATTTTTTGCGGCATGCCAGGAGAAATCCTGTAAAACAGTGGTCTGACCCAGCGTTTTATGCACATGCTCAAAAGTAATCAGCTTTATCACATCCAGTGGCGCAGTTTCTTGTTGGCAATGTAGGTTAAAAGCCTGTCCGTCAGTAGCCCCAGCGCTATCAGCACGAAAGTCCAGGCAAAAAGGTCAGAGGTCTCCAGGTTTATCCGCGATACTGACATTCTGGCGCCAATGCCCGTGGAAACGCTCAGGAACTCTGCCATAGCTACTGCTTTCCAGGTAGTGCCCAGGGCGGCAATAACACCGGCCAGCAGATAGGGCAACACCTGGGGCAGGTAAATTTCGCGGAATACGCGCGGGCGCTTAATCTGAAACACTGCAGCCATCTGCAGCAGCTGCATGTCGATATTTTTTACTCCCTGCATGGTATTGATAATGATCCGGGGAACGGTAGTCACGAAGACAACAAAAGACGGTACCTGGCTGAAACCAAGCCAGATCATGGCCAGCAGCAGCCATGATACAAGCGGTGTTACCTGCAGGCACACTACCAGCGGCCTGATAAGGCTGGATATCAACGGGCTGAGGCCAATCATCAGCCCCAGGGGCAGGCCAATTAAAACAGCCAGGCTAAAACCGGTCAAGCCGCGGACTATTGTCTGTCCCCCCTGCTCCCACAGTTGCCCGCCCGTCGCAAGTTTAATGATGGACCGGGTCACTTCTATGGGAGAAGGCAGGATCACCTGGTGGTAGTGGCCTGAAGCCAGCTGCCATAACAAAACAAAAAGGACTAAGCCGAAAAGGGGCGCCAGGCCCCTAGTCAGCAAGATAGAATTTTTCATCGGGAATTTTTCCTCCCACCATATCCGGTGAAATATCAAGCAGCCTGGACAAATATATATTCACATCTTCCCTGGCTTCCCAACCGCTCATAAAAAACAAGCGGGTTTTCTCCATACTCTTGATAAACACCGGCTCCGGTATATCCATGTACGATACTGCCAGCGGAGCTGCTTCTGCTTTATTAGCCACGGTCCATTCTATGGCGCTCTTGTATGCGTTTTGGAAGTCGGTTACTGCTTTGGGGTATAAGCGGACAAATTCATTGCGGACCACCATGCCGGCCTGGGGCAGTTTGACATCCTTCCCTTCAAAGACCTGCCAGTCTTCATAAAAATCCCTGATCCGCCGAGCCTGGCTGTTGTTCATTAATACCTGGGTCGCCTGCGGTTCGGGCAGCACGGCGTATTCCGCCAGGCCGTTAATCATCAGCTGGGCGATTTCCGGGGAATTTAGGTAAGCAAGCTTGATCTCACCTGCTTTTATCTCACTGTTGTGCCATATAAAATATTGGGTCAGGACATCGGGACTGGACCCCTGGGCGCCAACGTAAAGTTCTTTCCCTTTCAGGTCCTGCCAATCAGCCGACTGGCTATCTGTGGTCAACAGATAGAGGATGCCCCAGGTACTCACGTTGGCCAGGGATATGTCCATCTGCTTGTTGTAAAGCTTGGCGGCCACGTTCAGCGGCAGCACCGTGAAGTCAGCCTCGCCCTTGGCTACCCTGGTGGTTGCTTCCTCTACAGATTTGTAAATGATCAGTTCCATTTTTGCTCCATTTAGGTCGCCATCTTTGGCAAACTTATAAAGAGGTGTTGTGGGTGGCGCCATAGGCGCCTGAATCACGATCTTTTCCGGCATTGCTGTTCTGTCCTGCTCTTGATTTCTGCCTATCCCACAGCCGGCGGACAGAAGAAAGGCAATTAAAGTAAGCAGAGCTGCCATCTTAGTTTTACACATATTAGTCTCCTCCTCTAGTTTCTAATTTTCATTATTGTTACCACCCGCCCCTTTTATTTGTTTAAAAAATTAATATAAAATAAAAGGAATTGCTAATTATGATGGAATTACTTACATTATAAAACAATACACTTTTTTATGAGGAGAATAAAGTTGGAGAATCAAAAAAAGTGTGAGGATGCCGCTAGTATTATAAAAAGCGCCAGGGCGCTTGTCGTTACAGCCGGGGCTGGTATGGGCGTAGATTCAGGCCTGCCGGACTTCCGTGGCAACAAAGGCTTCTGGAACGCCTATCCCATGTACGAGCGACTGGGTATCAACTTTGTAGAGGCAGCAAACCCCAGTCACTTTGCTATGGACCCGGCATTCGGCTGGGGTTTTTACGGCCACCGCGCCAATCTCTACCGCGACGCTTCCCCCCATGCCGGTTTTCAAATTATCCTGGACTGGATATCGCGTTACAATCTTGATTATTTTGTCGCCACATCCAACGTGGACGGGCATTTCCAGAGGGCCGGCTACGCTGAAGACAGGGTTTACGAAGTGCACGGCTCGATCCAGTACATGCAATGTCTGACGCCGTGCAGCGACGATATATGGAAAAACGATGAAATCGTGGAGGTGGACCTGGACTCCATGAGGGCCCGGCATATTCCCAAATGCCCTCACTGCGGCAATACAGCCAGGCCCAACATCCTGATGTTCGGGGACTTCTCCTGGCTCAGCGAGCGCTCGGACCGCCAGAGCTACCGCTTCAACCATTTTTTATACGAACACCGGGATGAAAACCTGGTGGTGGTCGAAATCGGCGCCGGTACAGGCGTGCCGACGATTAGGCGGATGAGCGAACATATCGGCGACCAGCGCCATGTAAGAGTGATCCGGATCAACCTGCGCGAGCCGGAAATAGGCCGCCCGCACATATCAATACCCTGCGCCGGCCTGGAAGCGCTGCGTACTATCGACAAGGCTTTGAAATTATAGGGCCGGTTTCAACCGGCCGTTTAAAACGGGGGACATTACTCTGACATTAGAGGAATAACTGCAAGAGAGGTGTGTGTCCCCATTTGTCATTATGTTTTGTGAGGTGATGTTAATGCGGCGCTTTACAGTGATTACGCCGGACTGTGCCAGGGAATACACGAGCGCGTGGGAAGACATCAGCTTCAAGCTGGTGGAAAGCGGGACCTGGGATGATCCCGAACAGAAGCCGGATGTCTTCCTCTGGCAATGGTCAAAAGAAAACCTGCCGGTCCGGGAGATTCTGTCGCTGTTCCCCAAGTTGCTGGTGATCATCAGCAGCTGTGATGAGAATATCACATTTCCAGAAGAATTGTCGGAGATATACAGCCTGCAGTCGTTTGCGGGCGCAGACACCGGCTTTACCATCGGCAGCAGGCTCCAGGGCCAGGTCGCCGTGCCGAAATGGGATTTGTACAACTGCCAGGGCTCTATCACCAGAGAAGAACAAATAAAAGTCGCTGCTGCTTCCATTTACCGTTATCTGCTGGAGGACGTGATCCAGGAAACCGCCGAATGGTGCGGCCATATGTCCAGTGTAGTGGGTCATATGTAGTATGAAATAAGCCATATGGTTGAATCTTATTTACCCATCTTTCTGGTTACGGCACCGGCGTCTTATAATGAAATACAGCTAGGATGCCCGAGTTCAGCCGGACTACAGGGCTTTCATCAATGACAATGTTCGATACCGCCCACTGCCAGTTCATCTCCAGGGTGGCTCTGTCCAGCGGGTATTTGAACCCGCTTAGATCCACTCCCGACACCTTGCTGTTCAGCGCGATCAACGAGACCGTGTCGCCCGGCAGACCCGGAACCACCAGCTGTTTGTTAACAAAGTATACAGACAGGTCGGGGGACTCAAAAACAACATCGACACCCCGCTCCAGAAAAGAAGACGCACTGAAAATGTTGGACAGGTTGTGGTCCAGCCTGGAGCCTGTACCGCCCCAGACAACAATATCCCGGCCACCTTCCCTTTCCGCCAGTTCCAGAGCGATCTGCGTGTCGGTGGAATCCTTCTCCGCCGGGTGCAGCTCAAAAGTAACCCCCTCCTCTTCCATGAAGCAGCGGTCGTGTTCGCTGATGGAGTCCATGTCCCCCACGATCCAGTCCGGCATTATGCCCAGTTCACGGGCGTACCTAGCGCCGCCGTCCGCGCAGACCGTTTTTTTAAATTGTCCCGTCCGGCGCCTGTACCAGTCCAGATCGCCGAACGAACCGTTGGTGATCACCAGGTATTTCATCGCATGCTAACCTCCCGTTGACTGCCTCCGTCCTATAATAGATTATACCCAGCTATGATTAAATTTCCAGCGCTTCCATGACCTTATCCCTGATCACGCCGTATTCCCGATCAACAATGGTGCGGCCGTGCGGCGGCCGGCAAAAAGGGACGGTGATCTCGAGTTTCACCACAGTGGGGCAGGCTGAAAGCACATAGATCCTGTCGCACAGGTAAAGCGCCTCATCCACATCGTGGGTTATATACATAACCGTAGGGCTGATGGCGTTAAATACTTCGATCAGCCAGGCCTGCATCTTCCTTTTTGTTATGGCGTCCAGGGAGGCGAAGGGCTCGTCTAGGAGCAGTATATCACTGGAGAAAAGGTAGGTCCTCAGCATGGCGGCCCTCTGTCTCATACCGCCGGACAGCTGGCTGGGATAGTACTTTTCAAACCCGTCCAGGCCAAACTGCTTGAAATGGGCCGCCGCTTGCGCACAGGCCCTCTTTTTGGGCATACCTTTTAACGCCAGCGGGATGCTGACATTTTCAACGATGTTCAGGGACGGCAGCAGCAGGTCCTTCTGGCGCATGTAGCTGACCCGGCCGGTCCTGCCCGTGACGTCCAGGCCGTCGATATAAACACGCCCCTGATCAGGCCGCATCAGACCTGAAATGATATTGAACAACGTGCTCTTGCCGCAGCCGCTTGGGCCGAGGATGCCGGCGAAATCCCTGTCGCCGGCTTTTAAATTTACTCCCCCCAGGGTCAACATGCCACCCAAGGTCTTGCTGACTCCTTCAACCACTATCTCCGGCAATTTTATTGCTCCTCGGGCAGAAATTCGTTGGTAAAGGCCTGCTGGTAGTCAAGCGGTTTTTCGATTAGCCCCTGGCTATGCATCCAGTCGGCATACTTCTGCCACCGCTGCTCTGTCATCTGGCCCCATATGGGCGCGTCGCCCTTGTATTCCTTGGCCAGGTATACCTGGCTGGCCATAACCAGGTCTTTGTTCAGCTCAGGCACATTGTCAAGAAGAATTTGCCCGACAGCCTGCGGTTCGTTGATACAATCAGCATATCCTTTGGCCGTAGCTTTCATAAAAGCTAAAACTAGTGCGGGGTTGTTTTTGACTGTATCGTCACTGGCAATCAGCAGCGGCGTGTAGAAGTCAAGGGCATCATTATAATCCCTAAGGCGAATAAAATTAAGGGGTACACCCCTTTGCTCCGATTCAATCCCGTTCCAGCCCCAGAAAATCCAGGCAAAGTCCACGTCTTTGCTGATGCTGGTAAAAAAGTCGGTAGTACCGATGTTAATCATTTCCACTTTGTCAAAGTCGGCATTATCCCCGTTCATCAGCGCTTTGATCATCGCCTCTTCGGCAGGTGAACCCCAACCCCCGTACTTTCTGCCCTCAAAGTTTTTGGGAGAATTTATCTCCTTCACTGCCGGGGAAGCAAAGCCTGATGTATTATGCTGGATTACCGCCGCCAGGGCCTTTACTGGCACTCCCATGGTTCGGGCGATGGTGACCTCCTCCTGGTAGCTGAAGCCGAAATCACCCTGGCCGGCCGCTATCAGCTGGGCGGTACCCCCCTCGCTGGGCTGGACGATTTCCACATCAAGTCCCTGTTCTTTGTAATAACCGCGCTTTTGCGCCACATAAACCCCGGTATGGTTGGTGTTCGGCGTCCAGTCCAGCAGGACCGTGACTTTCTTGAGTTCCTGTTTCTCTCCGGTCTCTTTAGCATTGTTGCATCCCATCAGAAGCAGCAGCAAGGATGATAACAGCGCCAATACCAATAGACTTTTTTTCATAATCCAGTCTCCTCCATAAGTCCATAATGTTGAACTTTATATTTTTTAACTATCATATTGTTTAACATACTCCTCACTTCTCGTTAAGCCTGTTCCATGGAATCACTACCCTTTCGATCAAGCTTACCAGCAAGAAAAGCGCGGCGCTCAAAACCGTAACCGCTAGGATCGCCGCAAAGACACGGTCAACTTGAAAGGAGCGCTGTGACAACGTCATGTAGATTCCCAGACCCTGTTTTGCCCCCAGCCATTCGCCAATGACGGCGCCCATGACACTGTATGCGGCGGATATCCTGAGCCCGGAAAAAAAGGCCGGCATTGCCAGCGGCAGTTTAACCATCCGGAATATTTTAATCCTGCCGGCCTGCATGGACCGGAAAAGCTCGAGGTAGTCATTGTCTACGGCCGCCAGCCCGCTCAAGAGGCTGATGGCTATCGGGAAGAAACACACCAGGACTACAACAATAATTTTCGGCAGCATCCCGTAGCCGAACCAGATAATGAAAAGCGGGGCCACTGATACGATCGGTATGGTTTGTGAGGCGATTATCAAAGGATATAGCGCTTTTCTGAACAATGATATTTCATCCATCAGGAAAACCACGATAAAAGAAAACAGTATCGCCAGGGCAAAGCCGGCCAGGCACTCGATCATAGTACTCTGGGCGTGTTTGGCTATCAGCGGCGCGTTGTCGACAAACGTGCGAACAACCTGTACCGGTCCCGGCAGGATCCAATCCGGTATGGACCGTAGCTTTACGATATACTCCCATCCTACCAGTAGTAAAATGATAAAACCCAGCGGGATAAAAATATCAGCGGTAATTCTTGATCTTTTCATCGATACTGACACCACCGCTCTTGAAATCAATCTTCACCACCGATATTATCCGTGAAGCCCCGTTTTCAACGCATATTTCCTGTGCCCTGGCAACAAGCTCAAGGAGCTGGCGGAGATCTCCTTCCATTGTTGTCTCCATCGGGCTAACTATATATTTAACCCCAGACTCCCTGATCATTTCGATCACCTTGTCCACAACCGGGTATAAGTCTTTTTCCGGAACATTGGGAACTACTTGCAGGCTGACATTACAAACCATATTTTTCACCTCTAATCTTTACAACACATTGACA
Organism: Desulfotomaculaceae bacterium; assembly: GCA_028709235.1. GTDB lineage: Bacteria > Bacillota > Desulfotomaculia > Desulfotomaculales > Pelotomaculaceae > Syntrophopropionicum. The sequence goes on along the minus strand of JAQVXL010000075.1, from coordinate 433 downwards.
GAATTCACAGGATTATTAGGTTTACAGGATTCTAAATATATTTTTCATTTAAACATAAAATTTTTCAGGCTGTCGAAAAATACTTTGCCAATTCGATGGTATTCCAAAGTTGCTGCTTCAGCAGTACGTCTTAGGCGGGATGAATCCCGCCCTACAGCGGAACGTTACAATTTATGTTAATGTTAATTTGTTTTTCTCATGAAGCTGTAAAAAAGCCTTCACCCGCGGGGATGAAGGCCTCATGCTCATGTTGTCACATTTTTATCAATCCCTACGCTGGCATTACCCAGATCAGGTCAGTGGGTCAGAACAAGTTCTTTCTCAGCCGAATTTCTTCAGCTCCCCTGTGTGTATTTTATTGTCGTTTATTATGATCACCTGTCTATAGAATATATGACTTTACATAATTTATCAATATATTATTTAATTATGA
>JAQVXL010000022.1:17540-32715 GCA_028709235.1 Desulfotomaculaceae bacterium | reverse complement strand
ATCCGTACTGCCGTCATAATATCGTCCGCCCGGTGGGCATGAACCCGCAGGGGTACTTCTCTCTTTAACACCCGCCCCAGGGATTCCATCTTCAGATCCCTTTCTGGCGCTTCTTTTTTCAGATAGGCCAGGCCCTGAATCAGGGCTTCCCTGATCATGGCGGCTGAGGCCATACGCGTGGCGGGTGACTTCTTTTCCTTGCCGTAACTGCGCTTGGGATTTTCACCGAGGGCCGCCTTCAAACCGGCCGGGTGTCGTACGATCATGTCGTCTACGACCGTTCCATGTGTTTTCATAACCACCATTTCACCGCCGATAATATTGGCGCTGCCCGGCCCTGTCACCACGGTGGTAACGCCGCCCGCCACAGCGTCATGAAACCCCAGGTCCATCGGGTTTACCGCGTCTATCGCCCGCAGGTGCGGCGTAACCGGGCCGGTCGCCTCGTTGCAGTCGTCCCCTTCTTCCCGGTAGATTTCTTCCACAATCCCCACATGGCTGTGACAATCAATCATACCCGGCATGACGATCATCCCGGCCGCATCAAATATTTCAGCGCCTGGAGGCGGCAGAACGCCCTCGCACACCTCCACTATTTTATCCCTGTCGATAAGCACTGTCCCCTTTTCTATCGGGCGCCCCGCCATAGTTAAGATTTTTCCGCCGGTAATGGCAAGCATATAGTTCTTCCTCCCTGAGTTAGTTTTTTAACGGTGTTTTTATTAACGGGAACTTTGCTGATTAGTATGACTACGCTCTGGGCCGCGACTTTATAAAAACGTCCGGGCAGCGGCGGCGCCGCGTCTTCATCTGCAAGCAGGTCCTGTCCGTATGGCAGGGCAGTATCTAGAATCCTGCTATAAATAGCGCCGGGCCGGGTCCTGGGGAGATTAAAGTACTTGCTTGACTCAAGAGCGTTTAGAATAACCAAAATATCACATTCCTTTTCCCTGGCCGTAGCACCTGTTAATTCATTCCCATGAATCAGGAAGGCCAGGAAACCTTTTTCCGGACTGAGCCAATCCGGCGGGCCGAGAGTTTCTGAATACCAGTTGATATCTTTCATAGCATCCAGGTCAAGGTCCCGGCCGGCAAAAAATCTCTCCTGGTAAAAATGGGGGTGGCGTTTTCTAAAGGCGATCATCTTCCGGACGTAATCGATCAAATCCTGATTAATATCCGCCAGAGACCAGTCCAAATAACTGATCTCATTGTCCTGGCAGTAGGCGTTGTTGTTTCCTCTCTGGGTCCGCAAAAACTCGTCCCCGCCCAGGATCATGGGGATTCCTTGAGATATCAGCAAAAGCGCAAAAAAGTTTTTAATATTTTTTTTCCTGAGTTCATTAATCAATGGATCAGCAGTTTCGCCCTCTTGACCACAGTTAAATGAATTGTTGTTGCTGGCGCCGTCTTTGTTGTTTTCCAAATTAGCCTGATTATGCTTCTGTTCATATGAAACAAGATCATTGAGAGTAAATCCGTCATGGCAGGTAATAAAATTAATGCTGCCAAAGGGCGTCCGCCCGTCATCAGCAAATAAATCGGAGCTGCCGGTTAAACGGTCTCCCATTTCCGGCAGCATTCCCGGGACTCCTTTAACAAATTTTCTGACGCAGTCACGGTAAGCGCCGTTCCATTCAGACCAATCAGTAGGGAAATTCCCTAACTGATAGGAACCAGGACTGGCGTCCCAGGGTTCGGCGATCAGCTTAACTCCCGCCAAAACAGGATCCTGGTGGATTGCCTTAAAAAATCCCGCTTCCCGGGAAAAAATATCCTTTTCCCGCCCAAGTACCGTCGCCAGGTCAAATCTGAAACCGTCCACGTGCATCTCTTGCACCCAGTAGCGCAGTGAATCCATTACCATCTTGACGACCTGAAATTCGTCAAAATTCAAAGTATTGCCGCAGCCGCTGAAGTCGGTATAGTATCTTTTATCCGCCTGCAGCCTGTAATATGTGATGTTGTCGATCCCTCTGAAAGAAAGGGTAGGACCCCGCTCGTCGCCTTCGCAGGTATGATTGTAAACCACGTCGAGGATAATTTCCATACCTGCTTTGTGCAGTGCTTTAACCATCTGTTTAAACTCCTGCACCTGGCAGCCTGGGTAGCTTCCGGTACTGAACCGGCTGTCGGGGGCGAAGAAGCCCAGGGTGTTGTAACCCCAGTAATTGGTCAGCCCTTTATTTAGCAATAAGTCCTCCGAATGACAGTGGTGTACAGGCAAAAACTCAACAGCTGTAATTCCCAGGCTCTTTAAATACGGTATTTTTTCAATGACGCCCAGGTAGGTTCCCGGATGCTGCACCCCCGACGTTACATGGGCTGTCAATCCCTTCAGGTGGACCTCATAAATTACTGTTTCCTCCGGAGGAATTCGTAGCGGCACATCCCCCTCCCAGTCAAACCGGTTATCGATCACGATGCATTTAGGGGCCCCGCCGGCATTAGCTAGTTGGTTGAATGACAAATCGGCCAGAGGCGAAGCGGGATCATAACCTAAGTGACATACCCCTGGAACAAACTTGCCTGTTATGGCCCTGGCGTAGGGATCGATCAGCAGGCGGTTGGGGTTGAAGCGCAGGCCGTTCTGCGGTTGGTAGGGGCCCCGCACGCGATATGCGTAAAGCTGTCCGGGGGCCAATCCCTCCACAAAACAGTGCCAGACAAAACGGGTTCTATTATTAATCTGGATGATCTCCGCGGGTGTTGCATCCAGGGGATGTTCAAATAGCAACAGGTCTACACCTTCAGCATATCTTGAAAAGAGGGCAAAGTTGACCCCTCCATCAGCCGGTGTCGCCCCCTGAGGAGAAAAACTGCCATTCCTGACGCGCTTTTCCATGCTAAACCTTCCTTAAGATATAATTCTGAGACAAATATTAAAAAACCTTGCTCGGATAAAAACCGGGTTAAGGTTTTTTGCAAAAATAATTATTTGTATGTTGATTTACAGGTCTACCAAGCCCAAACTTACTTCTGCCGCCTGGTTTACCCTGGTCATTGTGTCATCATCCAGGGAATGGACTTTTTCCAACAACCTGCTCTTATCGATGGTCCTGATTTGTTCAAGCAGTATAACCGAGTTTTTTTCCAGGCCGCCGGGAGTTACCGGTAATGAGACGTGGGTCGGCAGCTTCGGTTTGTCAATCTGTGAAGTTATCGCCGCCACTATAGTAGTGGGGCTGTATTGGTTGCCGATGTCGTTCTGAATTATTAGCACCGGTCTTGTGCCGCCCTGCTCAGAACCTATAACCGGGCTCAGGTCGGCATAATAAATATCCCCCCGGTGGATTAGCATATTTATTTTACCTCCGGGACGGAAAGTCCATAGAGCTCAAGTACTTCTGATTCCAGGCGATAATGCTCTACAACCAGATCCAAATTTATTTTAGCCATCTCCAGATAGCCTTGCTTCATCTGCTCTCTCAAAAGGCGCCTTTTACATTCAGTGATATAAAAACTCATCGCTTGCCGTATGAATTCGCTGCGGTTAAGCCGGTCAGCCGCCGCAATACTGTCCACTTCCGCTAAAAGTGAACCCGGCAGGCTGATCATGATCTTTCTTTCGCTGGACATAGGCGACCCCCCCAGAATAGCAATCGTAAATCATTTCATATACACTATATATATACTTTTGCTATATAAATGTCAATGATGTCAAAGATACACAAACAGTTAAGATATTCTCAGTGAGGCAAGCATGATATAATCCCGGGCGCGGGTACGCCGCGCCCCTGCTTTATTGTTTAACGGCTTCAGGTTTTCTGGACAGGGCAATTTTCCCCGTCCGGACCAGCTCGACAATTCCGTAATCCTCAAGGACGGCGCAGAAGGCGTTGATCTTTTGCCCATCACCCAGGATTTCTACGATCATCGTCTCTTTATTTACATCAATGATGTTTGCCCTGAATACCGAAACCAGGTTGACAATGTCAGACCTGCGGTTGTTTTCAGCAATAACTTTGATTAATGCCAGTTCACGTTCAACTGATTCCTCTGTTTTCAGCTTGACAATTTTAATTACGTCGACTAATTTGGAGAGCTGCTTGATCACCTGCTGGAGCGATTGCTCGTCACCCTTCACATCCAGGGTGATGCGGGTCACGTCCGGTTCCTCGGTATAACCGGCCGCGATGCTCTCAATATTTACAACCCGCCGGCTCAAAAGACCGGATATGCGCGCCAGCACGCCAGGCTTGTTAACAACCAGAACAGCAAGTGTGTTTTTCATAACTACCACCCTTCCTTCTTACACCTGATAAAATTTTATCATATATTCGATTTCTGTCTATCTTTTTATAACATCCTTTTTCCACTACCGGCAATAGGTCCGCTTGTTGAAATCATGCCAGTATGTTCCTGAAGAATTATTTCCTGCAAAAGCGTATTTTAAAGGAATTATACGACACAATGACGAAAAGAGCTTTACTCTAATGTATTTTAATCTGATGAATTCTGGAGTTGGTTTAAATGCTGGTTATTCAGGTATGTGTCGGCAGCTCGTGTTTTTTGCGCGGGTCTAAAAACATCATTACAGAAATTAAAAACCTGATTGTTCATTATCAACTGGATGATATTGTGACTCTCAAGGGCAACTTTTGCCTGGAAAAATGCTCGGACGGCGTAACGATAATGATTGGCGAAAAAATGTTTACAAAAGTTACCAGCGATAACATTGTCGAACTGTTTGAAAATGAAGTGTTCTCTGCCTTATATGGGGGGGATATAAATGAAACTGATCAGCACTAATGAGGCAAAATGCCGCGACTGTTACAAGTGTATCCGCTCATGTCCGGTCAAGTCAATTTGCATTGAGTCAGGCCAGGCAAAAACGCAGCTGTCTGCACAAGTTATTGAAGAAAGCTGCATCCATGACGGCCTGTGCACCCTGGTATGCCCCCAGAAAGCCAAGGTTGTGATCAACCACATCTATGATGTCAAGCAGCTGCTGTTGGAACAGGCTGTGCCTGTATTGGCCAGTGTTGCCCCTTCATTTCCAGCGATGCTGCCGCTGGCCGACCCTGCAGTGTTGCCCTCGCTGCTCAAGCAGCTCGGGTTTTCTTACGCTGGGCAGACGGCTGTCGGGGCGGAGCTAATATGCGCCGAGCACCAGCGGGTGCCCCCGCCGGGGCCCACTATATCAAGCGCCTGTCCTGTTGTGGTCAACCTTGTGGAGCGTCATTACCCGCATCTAATTCCTTACCTGTCACCCCTGGTCTCCCCCATGATCGCCCACGGCCGCCTTCTAAAGAGCGAGTTTCCGGGCAGTGTAGTGGTTTTTATCGGCCCTTGCATTGCTAAAAAAGGAGAGGTTTTAGGCAGTGCGGTAGATTATGTCCTGAGTTTTCAGGAAATCTGGGAATGGGTTGAGCAGGAAAAAATTGACGTCAGCAAATTATCGCCTGGGCAATTTGACGGCTATCAACCCGGTCCGGCCAGGCTTTTTCCCACAGAAGGCGGGCAACTGCGGGCGACTGCCCTCAGCACTGATTTACTCGACAAAGACATCCAAGCTGTTACCGGTATCGATAATTGCATAGAACTGTTTGAAAACTTTACCACAGCAGTCCCCGGCAGGCCTTTATTTATGGAACTTTTGGCCTGCAACGGTGGCTGTTTGGGAGGGCCTTGCGGGGTTGCGGACGGAGATATATACGCCAGGAAGACGGCCCTGCTAAACTTTTATTCACTGCCGGGTAAAGAGCCTGGTGACGTACAGCCGCCTGCTTTACCCTCTGCGAATATGTACCGTACCTACCAGGACCGGAAGAATGCGGTCCCGGTACCGACAGAGGAACAAGTTAAGAGCATCCTGGCCTTGACCGATAAGTTTTCCCCTGAGGATGAACTGAACTGCGGGGCATGCGGCTTCAACACCTGCCGGGAAAAGGCTGTGGCAGTGTTTCAGGGTAACGCGGAGTCACAAATGTGTATACCGTATATGCGGAAAAGGGCGGAGTCAATCTCCAACCTGGTACTGCGGGCCCTGCCGGACGGGGTAATTATTATTGACGATAAATTCATTATCCGGGAGATTAACTTCGCAGCTAGAGAGATGTTTGATTGTACCAGGAGAGTAATTGGAGAAAATATTGATGTCCTGATCAATCCGGCAAATTTTAAGCACGTTTTTCAGGAGAGAAAAACAATCAGGGTCGACACCAGCAAGTTATCTAACGGGAAAATAACCCGCCAGATTATTTTCCCGCTGAAAAACAGCGCGGTGGCAATTTTCACAGATATTACCAACGAAGTAAGGCAGCAGGAAGAGCTTTTACTGGTAAAGACAGAAACTATCGACCGGGCCCAGGGTGTGATAAAAAAACAAATGACTGTGGCACAGATAATAGCCGGCCTCCTGGGAGAAACGACCGCGGAGACCAAAGTACAATTAAGCCAACTGATTAAGCTGATGAAGGAGTAAAAAGAGAAAAGATGTCGCTCTACCTTGACATTGGCATATCACAATTAAACAAAAAAGGTGAAGAACTTTGCGGTGACTCGATTGAGGTCCTCGAATCCGCAGACTCCTCAGTAATTGTTCTGGCCGACGGTCTGGCCAGCGGGGTCAAGGCCAATATCCTATCCCGCATTACTGCTAAAACTGCCGCCACCATGTTGAAGATGGGCAGCCATATCGATGATGTCATTGAGACTATGGCTGATACTTTACCTGTTGATAAAGTGAGGAACCTGGCCTACAGTACTTTTTCCATATTACAGGTTTTTAAAGATGGGCACTCTTACCTGGCGGAATTTGACAACCCGGATTCCTATTTCGGCTGTGGGGATTCATTACAAAGTTTGTGCCGGAGCTCCAGAAAAATTGGTGAAAAAAGAATTAATGAGGCGCACTTTCATTTAAAGGAAGGCGATTGGCTGGTAATGCTAAGCGACGGTGTACTCCATGCTGGCATCGGCGGAGTTTGGAACCTGGGCTGGGGAGAAGTGCAGGTCGGCAGGTTTATAAAAAAGCTGGCGGCCACGGATTATGAGGCTGCAGAATGGGCCGGTGAAATTACAGCGCAGTGTAATTTGCTTTATGGGGGGCTGCCGGGCGATGACGTAAGCATAGTAGTGGTCAAAGCGAGGAAGGCCAGGAAACTGACAGCGCTGATCGGGCCTCCCCGGGAACCGGCAAAAGATCCGGTTGCAGTTGAAAAACTTGCGGGCACTGATGGTGTCAAAGTGGTCTGCGGCGGTTCAACCAGCCTGATGGTCGGCCGGATACTGAACAAAGAGATAGCAGTTGAACTGGACTCTGAATGTGATACAGTGCCGCCTGCCGGCATTATCAAGGGAATAGATCTGGTTACGGAGGGCGCCATCACCATTTATTACACACTGCAGCATTTGAAAGAGGGGCGCAGGCTGAAAGATCTTGACCGGGCCAGGGACGGCGCCAGCCGGCTCGCCGCAGCACTCCTCAGGGCAGACGAGGTACACTTCATCGTCGGATTAGCAATCAACCAGGCTTTGCATTATCCTGGATTTCCTGTTTCGTGTGCTTTAAAAAACCAGACGGTGAGAGATATTGCCGAGATACTGTCATCATCAGGTAAAAAAGTAACCATCGAATATCTCTAAAGGAGGATTGGTCGGGTTGTTGGTAATGGACTATATGAAAAGGTCCTTGTACACCGCCAGTACGGAAACCACTGTTTCCGAAGCCCTGGAAACACTTAGAAAAAATAAAATCAGGCAATTGCCGGTAGTTTCCGGGGACAGGCTAATCGGCCTGATCACTGAAAAGCAGCTGCTGGCGGTATCCCCTTCGCCGTCAACTTCCCTTAGTACTTTTGAAAAGAATTTCTTCATGGACAGAATTTTAGTCTCAGACGTAATGGTGAAATTCCCCCTGACGGTTACACCGGACACCACAATTGAGGAGGCCGCCCTGTATTTAAGAGAACACAAGATAGGCAGCGTACCTGTGGTGGAAGGAGATAAATTAGTAGGCATCATCACTGTAACCGATATTTTTGACGTCTTGACCAAGCTCTTCGGCTACGGTAAGCCGGGCATAAGGATACTGATCGAGTCCGAAGAAAGGGTTGGCCTGCTTATAGAGGTAACCAGGATCATTAAGGAATTAGTTTTACCGGTAAAGACGATCATCTATTACATAAAAGATGACTCCAAGGTCAAGATAAAAATGCGGCTTGACAGCAACGTCGACGGCGAAGCGGTGGTCAAGGCCATGAGGAAAAGAGGCCTGAAGGTTTCGCGGATTATTTAGCTGTGCGTATTTATTCGTGCAGTGGAATGGGGACACACCTCTGTAAATAGGAGCGTCCCCGCCTGGAAATGCCGCTGGAATGTCCCCAGATGTGGCAGAACTGAGCCAAGTTAAAATTTAGACAGGTATTCTACAATCTCCCAGGGATGAACCTGGACGCGGTAACGGTCCCACTCGATATTTTTCGCTGCTATGAATCTTTCGAAAACATGGTTACCCAGGGCATCTTTAAGCACCTCATCCCTTTCCAGTTCACCTACAGCATCCTTCAGGCTTTGCGGCAGGCTGTCTATGCCAAACTGTTCCCTCTCAGCCGGTGTCATTTCATAAATATTGCGGTTGCACTGCTCCGGCGGCAGGATCTTGTTTATTATCCCGTCCAGGCCCGCTCTAAGGCATACCGCCAGGGTCAGATAGGGATTGCAGGACGGGTCGGGGCTACGCAATTCTATGCGGGTGGACATGCCTCTTTTGGCCGGAATCCTGATCAATGGGCTTCTGTTTCGTCCCGACCAGGCGATGTACACCGGCGCCTCAAAACCAGAAACCAGGCGTTTATACGAGTTAACCGTGGGGTTAGCGATGGCGGTGATCGCTTTTACGTGTTTCATCAGGCCGCCTACGTAATACAGGCATTCCTGGCTCAGCCCCTCGGGCTGGGCCGGATCATAAAAGGCATTCTCTCCGTTCTTCATCAGCGATTGGTTTATGTGCATGCCGGAGCCGGCCATCCCATAAATTGGTTTAGGCATAAATGTCGCGTGCAGGCCGTGCCGCTGGGCTGTGGTACGCACTACAAGCTTAAATGTGACTATTTTGTCCGCTATATCCAAAGCGTCTGAGTATTTAAAGTCAATCTCGTGCTGGCCGCCGCCGACCTCGTGGTGGGATGCCTCTATTTCAAAGCCCATTTGCTCAAGCATCAAAACCATATCGCGGCGGGCGTTTTCCCCCAGGTCGACCGGCGTCATATCGAAATAACCAGCGCGATCATGGGTGCTGGTGGTAGGCCTTCCCTCATTATCAAGATGAAAAAGAAAGAATTCCAGCTCCGGACCAGCATTCATATCATAGCCCATCTTTCCGGCTTCCTGTACCGCCCGGCGTAGAATATGGCGGGGATCCCCCAGAAACGGCGTACCGTCAGCAGTATAAACGTCGCAAATCAACCTGGCCACACCGCTTTCTCGCGGTCTCCAGGGAAAAACCGCGAATGTTGAAGGATCCGGGCGCAGGTACATATCCGATTCCTCAATGCGGACAAAGCCGTCAATGGATGAGCCGTCAAACATCAATTCCCCTTCCAGCGCTTTATCCAACTGCTCAACTGTTATAGCCACATTTTTAAGGATCCCGAAAATGTCGGTAAACTGCAGCCGGACAAATTTGATTCCCCATTCCCTGGCCAGACTGCGCACATCGTCGTTAGTTAATTTAGTCATCCTGAATCACATCCTTCATTGTTTTAAAGCTTCTTTTAAGAGGGGATCAATTATGAAAAAGGGGCCTATGCACACAGGTCTAAAACCTGTTTGCCGGCCCCTTCGCCTCATTTTTAAAGGATACCACACTGTACCCATCTTCACTTGTTAATAAAATATATCACAAGTATAACATAGAAAATATTAAATGAAATATCTATTTAATTTTTTACTCAGTCAGGTAGACGTCTATCGCCCGGGCTGCTGTTCGTCCTGCCCCCATTGCCAGGATAACTGTAGCGGCCCCGGTGACTACATCGCCGCCCGCAAATATGCCTGGCAGGGAAGTGGCGCCGGTCTCCAGATCAGCTGTGATATTGCCTTTCCGATTGCAAACCAGTCCTTTAGTAGTCCGCGGCACCAGCGGGTTCGGCCCCTGCCCGATCGCTACCACTACAGTATCGACATCAATGGTAAACTCAGACCCTTTGATCGGCACCGGTCTGCGCCGCCCTGATTCGTCTGGCTCACCCAGTTCATACTGCAGACACTCCATCCCGGTCACCCAATAATCACCATTATATAAGATCCTGGTGGGGCTGGTCAGGAACTTGAACCTGACCCCCTCTTCCTCCGCGTGTTCCACTTCCTCGTGGCGCGCCGGCAGCTCATTTTTGGAGCGCCGGTAGACAATCCATGATTCCTCCGCCCCCAGCCGCAGGGCTGTGCGCGCCGCGTCCATAGCCACGTTGCCGCCGCCCAAGACGGCCACTTTCCTGCCGATGCGGAGCGGTGTGTCATAGTCGGGGAACTGGTACGCTTTCATTAGATTGGTACGGGTCAGGAATTCGTTGGCGGAATAGACCCCGCAGGCATTTTCGCCGGGTATTCTCATAAAGTGGGGCAGGCCGGCGCCGGTCCCGATAAAGACGGCGTCAAAGCCATACTCGCCCATCAATTCGTCAACCGTGGCAAACTTGCCCACCACAGCGTTTACCTGTATATCCACGCCCAGCTTCTTCAGGTTTTGCACTTCGGCCTGGACCACCGCTTTGGGCAGGCGGAATTCCGGAATGCCGTACATCAACACGCCGCCCGGTATATGCAGCGCTTCAAATATGGTCACCTGATAACCCAATTTGGCCAGGTCGGCGGCACAGGTCAGCCCGGCCGGACCAGAACCCACGATCGCCACTTTCTTTCCGTTAGGAAAGCTGGTTTCCTGAGGCAGCACTCCGTTGGCCAGTTCCCAGTCAGCGCAGTAGCGTTCGATCCGGCCGATGGCCACCGGCTCATGTTTCTTGCCGAGAGTGCAGTATTTTTCGCACTGGTTTTCCTGGGGACAAACCCGGCCGCAAACTGCAGGCAGGGCATTTTTTTCTTTTAGCTTCTTGATCGCACCTTTAAAATCCCGCTGGGCGGCCAGTTTGATAAAAGAAGGGATATCAACTTCCACCGGGCAGCCCTGTTTGCAGGGTTCATTTTTACACTGCAGGCAGCGGTTGGCTTCAGCTACGGCCGCCTCTTCGCTGTAGCCCAGGGCTACTTCATGGAAATTTCTGGCCCTCTCTACAGGATCCTGGGCCGGCATCAGGTTTTTTTCTGGTGCGATTTTCTTCTTTTCAGCCATTTTTATTCACCCCCGCAGCCGCATTGACACTTCTGGCCGCCCTTTTCATTATACAAATCTAAAGCTCTCTGCTCCTGTGGTTTATATATAACCGCGCGGCGGGCCATCTCGTCAAAGTCCACCAGGTGACCGTCAAATTCTGGCCCGTCCACACAGGTAAATTTTGTCTCGCCGCCAACAGTAACCCGGCAGCAGCCGCACATACCGGTGCCGTCCACCATTAGCGAATTTAAACTGACGACAGTTTTCAGATTAAATTTCCTGGTCAGGTTGGCTACCGCCCGCATCATGGGCGGCGGACCAATGGCGACACAAAGGGCAAGATCGCCCTTCTCTTCAATCACTTCCTGCAACACGTCGGTAACAAATCCTTTGCGGACATAGGACCCGTCATCAGTAGTCACCCGCAGCTCACTGCAGGCGTCTCTCATCTTGTCCTCCCAGAAGACAAGCTCAGCGGTCCGCACCCCCATAATGCCGATAACCTCATTTCCTGCTTCTTTCAAAGCCCTGGCTATGGGATAAACCGGGGCGACGCCCACACCGCCGCCGACACAGACAATCCGGCCGAAATTACCGATATGAGACGGGACGCCCAGCGGCCCCACAAAGTCTTTGACACAATCCCCTTCATCCAGGGTACCCAGTTCCCTGGTAGTCTTACCCACCTCCTGGAATACAATGGTGATGGAGCCCCTGGCGCGGTCAAAATCAGCAATGGTCAGGGGGATCCGCTCACCTTGATCCTGGACCCGGAGGATTATAAACTGCCCGGCCAGAGCCTTTCTGGCCACCAGCGGCGCTTCTATCTCGAAAAGTTTTATAGACGGCGCCAGAATCTCTTTTTTTAAAACCTTGTACATAAGAACCTCAACATCTCCTCTGCAATCAAGTTCATCGTTAGCGGTGCTCACAATCCAGCATTTTAAAAATTCAAACAATTATAACATTTATTTTAACATGCCCTTTTTAAAAAAGATATGTAGTTTTGCAGAATAATCAAATGAACATATTACTACCATAATCACATATACTTTTATAGTGTGGCAGTTTACCACAGCATAACTTGTTCCAGTTGTCCGTTTTTACTGCTTCTGGTTCTCAGGCTATTATTAGGAGGCGACGTTTTGAGCAGAGGAAGATCAATTAAAGTATTTCCCGGCGGCAATACTGCCCGCGGCTTTCATTCTTTCTACGATCAGATAATTAATAAGGACGCGGCCCATATATTTATTTTAAAAGGCGGCCCTGGTGTGGGTAAATCAACATTTATGCGCAAAATCGCTGAGATCTTGCTGGAACGGGGACATGATCTGGAATTCCACTGCTGCTCCTCGGACAACGGCTCTTTAGACGGTATTTGCGTGCCCTCCCTCGGCGTGGCCATGCTGGACGGCACCGCCCCCCATGTGGTAGATCCGAAAAATCCAGGGGCTGTTGATGAGATCATTAACCTCGGTGATCACTGGAACCAGCAAGGCATCCGCGGCAATAAAAAAGAAATCCTGTCTTTAAATAAGGAAATCGGGCGCCTTTTCAAACATGCTTACTCATACCTGAGTGCAGCAAAACTTTTCCTTGATGAAGTGGAGTCCTATTATACCGAAAGCGGCGCTTTTAATTTGGGAACGTTCAACAGGCTGGTAATAGACCTGACCCATGAAATCTTCTCAGGGAAGGCTATGTTGAACGGCAGCCCCAGGGTACGGCGTCTCTTCGCTACCGCTATTACACCGGACGGCTCGGTCAGCCACCTGGAAACAGTGGTTGACAGCCTGGGCAAGCGCTATATTATTGAAGGTGATGACGGCACCGGCAAAACCATCCTGGTCAGCCGCCTGATGGAAGCCGCTATGGCCAGGGGTTACAGGGTGACTGCTTTCCACTGCGCGCTGAATCCGGACCACATTGATCACCTGGTCATACATGACCTGGACCTGGCCTTAATCAACAGCATTGAACCCCATGTCTACCGGCCCCGGAACGGTGATCGCGTGATAGACACCATGACCTGTGTGGACCCGGTGATCAATGAAGCGTATCTGGCCGAAAAAGGAGCAGCGCGGGGTATGTACCGCCAGTGTATGGAACAGGCAATTGCCTTTATCGGCAGAGCCAAAAGAGTTCATGATGAGATAGAAGGCTACTATATTCCTTTTATGGACTTTGAGGCGATAAATGCCCGCCGGGAGAAAACCTTGAACAAAATATTGGAACAGGCTGATGCCTATAAACATTGAACAGTTGCTTGTTGTACCAGACCGCCGCAAGGCGGTTTTTCTGTTTTTAACCCAGTATTCATTTACAAGCATACGTTTTGTATTTAAAATATAAAGCTGGAGGATATTAAAGACTAATGGCGAATAATAATACACCTTGTTTTTAGAATATTTGCGAGATTTTTGCGGCCATCACGGGGCTCAGGAGTCAGGCATATGATTACTGACTCCACAGGTGATGAGAAGTAACACGTTTATAACATTAAACGGCAATAAGCATTAGTTAAGGAGGTTTTATTATTGGGAAAGTCACATAAAGTGATTGACGAGGTTATGGAACAGGTTAAAAAAAGGGACCCAAACGAATTGGAGTTTCACCAGGCGGTTTTAGAAGTGCTGGAGTCCTTAAAGCCTGTGATCGAAAAACATCCTGAATTTGTTGAAGCCGGTCTTCTAAACAGACTGGTGGAACCAGAGCGGATGGTCATGTTCCGGGTGCCGTGGCATGACGACCAGGGGCGGATCCAGATGAACCGCGGCTACCGGATTCATTTTAACAGCGCTATTGGCCCCTACAAGGGCGGCCTGCGCTTTCACCCTTCTGTAAATCTGGGCATAATGAAGTTTCTTGGCTTTGAACAAACATTCAAAAACTCTCTGACCGGCCTGCCTATTGGCGGCGGTAAAGGCGGCAGCGATTTTGATCCCAAAGAGAAATCAGATGGTGAAATCATGCGTTTTTGCCAGAGTTTCATGAACGAGCTTTTCCGGTACGTCGGAGCTGACGTGGATGTGCCTGCCGGTGACATCGGAGTCGGCGCCCGTGAAGTAGGATATTTATACGGCCAATACAAAAGGCTCACCATGCTCTACCACGGCGTATTCACAGGCAAAGGCCTTTCCTACGGCGGCAGTCTGGCCAGAAAGCAGGCTACCGGCTATGGGCTGCTGTATTTTCTGCGGGAAATGCTTAAGGAAAGCGGCAAAGAGATTGCTGGTAAGAAGGTGATTGTCTCCGGTTCCGGCAATGTTGCCACCTATGCGGTAGAAAAAGCACAGGAAATGGGCGCTAAGGTAGTAGCCATGAGCGATTCCAATGGTTACATATTTGATCCGGAAGGGATCAAGCTGGATACCATTAAACGGATCAAAGAGGTTGAGAGAAAGAGAATCAAAGAATATGTCAAAGATCATCCTACAGCCCAGTATTATGAAGATTCAAAAGGAATCTGGACGATCAAGTGCGACATTGCCCTGCCCTGCGCCACCCAAAACGAGATCGACGAGGAGTCAGCCAAAATAATGGCCACCAACGGAGTTTGGGCGTTAGCGGAAGGGGCTAATATGCCCTCAACACCCGGGGCAATAAAAACATATCAGGATAACGGGTTTCTTTTTGGCCCGGCCAAAGCTGCCAACGCCGGCGGAGTGGCCACCTCAGCCCTGGAAATGTCACAGAACAGCATGAGGCTTTCCTGGACATTTGAAGAAGTGGACGCCAAACTAAAAGACATTATGGTTAATATTTACCGTCAGGTCAGCCAGGCCGCCAGGGAATACGGCTGTGCAGGCGACCTGGCGGCGGGAGCCAATATCGCCGGTTTCCTCAAAGTGGCCGATGCCATGATGGCCCAGGGCGCAGTATAAGCCAAACATAACTCTG
>JAQVXL010000022.1:2010-17440 GCA_028709235.1 Desulfotomaculaceae bacterium | reverse complement strand
ACGAAGCCGGCGCCCATATTCCAGAAAGCAAAACCGGCGGTGACCAGTAATGTGTAATAATCACCCTTTTCTCTCTTCACGTCGCGGGCTGAAACCGCCAGCTCCAGCCCGGCAAAGAACAGGATCACACCCAGCACGCTTGACGGGAAAATATTAAATATCAGCATTACCGAACTGCTGAAACAGAGTGCCGCCGCTAAAAGGATAACTCCCAGTATAATCGGACCGCCACCGGTCCGGGCGCCGAAACGGACGTGTCCGGCCATACCGCCGGCGCCGTGGCACATAGGAACGCCGCCAAATAACGGAGAAAAAAGATTCATTATCCCCTGTGAAACAGCAATTTTCTTTTCGGTTACCGGCCGTTCGGGAAACAGCCTGTTGTTTTCGGAGGTAATGGCTATAACCGCATTGCCAAAGGTTAACGGTACCTGGGCGATACCCAGGATGAGCGCGCCCTTTACAAAATCTTGCCATGACACCTGCCCCAGCGCAAAATAAGGCAGCTGAAAATCAAAATGGATGGCGGAAAGCTCTTTATATAGTCCGGGGTCTTTGATCAGCGCCGAGGCCACTCCCACAATGACCAGCACAAACATGGCGGGGACACGCTTGTTGGTCAACAGCGCAAACGCTAAGGCCAATGCGATCAACGCCAAAATTATATCGGACTGCATCATCCTGATCCCCTGCACAATAAAAGACAAGCCCAGGCCCAAAACAATGCCCTTGACCACAGGCTTGGAGATAAACTTGGAGATAGCGTCCAGCATTCCCGTCAGACCCATGACCAGCCAGAATATACCTGTAAAAATACCCGCGCCCCAGACCATGCCGGGAGTAACGGCGGATATCTGTGTAACCGCGGCGGCGCCGATAGCTTTCATGGGTTGGACTGGAACAGGCGTTTTATAATAAAGCCCTGTGCAGATCAGCATGATGCCGAAGGTAAAAAGTATGCCCAGCGGGTCTATCCCTGTTACTACAATATAACCGATAACAAATGGGATGAAAGTGCCCAGATCACCAAAAGCACCGGCAACTTCGTACCGGTCATAGCGGTTGCGCAGTTTTTGCGCCGGCTGGGCTGTGGTTCCCGCTCCTTCTAGTTCTGTAATCTAAATCACTCCTAATCTGCAGCAGGGGGATGTTTCTCAACTGCCGCAATAAACCTGTTTTCTTCGACTATATTATAATTCAATCATGCCGGCCTTAATTCCTACCCGCACACAAATTCGCCTGCGGCGACCTGTAGACTTACAACGCGGTTTCGCTCCTTAATTACTCATTTTGAATAAGTGTTCAAAATTACCGCCAATGTGGCCCCTCAGGTCATTTATCCACAAGTTTCACAAAGCATAATTTCCTTAAAAAGACCAACCGGGGTTCACCCCCGGTTGGCCAGGTTGCAGATAAATTCTCCATGATTCTTTATTGTTTACTTGCTAAAGCCTATTAATTATCCTTATAAATGATGGTCCCCACATGTTCCCCGTTTAAAGCCCTAGTGATGCTGCCCTCTTTCAGGCCGTTGATGATCTGGATCCGGCTGATATTCTGGGAGCGGTCAAGCAGTTCCAGTACAATCCTTTCCACCACCAGGTCGTCCTGGTCTTTTTCCATTAATTCATTTGCGCCAATGATCGGTATAAATTCAGCCTGGGGATCTACTTTCGGGTTATCTGTATATAAGCCATCTACATCCTTTATAAATATACACTGCCTGGCGCCAATCACTTCAGCCAGCAAAAACGCGCCCACATCTGTACGGTTGCTGGGAATGCGGCCTTCTTCCGGCGGGTGTTCCCAGTAACCGTACGGCGGCATGCCGTGGATGACCGGAATACAGCCCTGGGCAAAATAAGCGCCGAGTTTGGTAAGGTCGTCATGCCCAACCTTGATTCCCCCGTGAGGACTCAGCAGCACAGTCAGCATCAGGGCGTTCTGCTCTGAAACGCTCTGACCCAACCTGGCGATAATACCGGTGGGCATACCCAGATCCATTGCTATGGAATATACATGGCGGGAGCGGGTTCCACCGCCGGTGGATACGACTACTTTGTGCCGCTTCGCGTTTTCAACAATCTCTCCTATTACAGGCAGCAACGCTACGGCGCCCATGTCGGTGATACTCTGCCCACCCACCTTAAGTACGCTCACATCCGGGAATACCCGGAATGTCTCCCGGTACTCAAGGCTTCTTAGAAAGTCCTTGCCCACCAGGGATTCACCCATCAGCTTGCTTTTAACATGCAGCCTTTTACTTTCTCTTTCACGAATGAGAGCCATTCAACAATCCTCTTCAAATTATTTATTTCATCTACAACTTCTAATAAGACATTAGCCGGGCGCCTGACCGATTACCCTGAAATTAATTGTTACAGCCCGGCCAAGTGTTACCCCGGCCTTCGATCTCAATTGGGGTGAAATATGCAAACCATATGCGGTCCCCGCAGTAAGGGGCCGTTGGGGTTGTATAAAAATATTCTGCCTCTGGGAAAAATCCACGGTTTCAGGTATCCTGGTCACATCAATAGGAACACTGACCATGTTCTGGGATTGAAGGCTAAAACTCTTCCTATTATTTTCCCAGACATTATCACTAACCACGTTCTTGTCAAAATTCAATATAAACCTTGGATTTGCAGGGACATTAGTCGAGCCTTGCACTTCACCGCCGCTGGCCAGTGAAACAGATAAAAGATTTAAGGGTTTTTGGCCCGGTATGCCCGGCATCCCGTCGCCTTGCCCATCGCCAACCGGGACGGTAATAACCTGTCCGGGGTAAATAAGATCCGGGTCCCGGATCCCCGGGTTCGCCGCTAGTAAAGCGTCCAGGGTTAGGCCAAATCTCCGGGCGATAAGAAACAAGGTGTCACCGCTTTGCACAGTATAATCCATTGCGATTACCTCACATTAACATAGTTCCGCAATCCGCTTATCCAAATTTTTTGGCAATGTATAATATGATTTTCACCATACAAGAAGTTACAGATATGCAATTATAATTAGCCGGCTGCAACTGATGTACAGGCCTCTGTCTTAATTTATAACCTGTTATTTGTTCTCCGGACAAAAAAAATCAAGCCTCCCGTCATGAAAGGCTTGATACTGCTATTATTTAGAAAATAATTGGTATTACGCTATTCAATAGTTTTATCCTGGTATATGATCGTCCCGACATGTTCCCCGTTTAAAGCCCTGGTTATACTGCCCTCTTTCAGCCCGTTGATGATCTGTATTTCGCTGATGTTCTGGGAACGGTTAAGCAGTTCCAGCACCACCCTTTCCACGGCCAGGTCGTCTTGTTCCCTTTCCAGTAATTCAGCGGCGCCTATCCTGGGAAAAAATTCGGCGTCAGGGTATAATTTGGGGTTGTCCGAATAGAGGCCGTCCACGTCCTTAACAAATATGCACTGCTTCGCCCCTATTACCTCCGCCAGCAGAAACGCCCCCACATCGGTGCGGTTGCTGGGAATGCGGCCTTCCTCAGGCGGGTGCTCCCAATAACCGTACGGCGGCATGCCGTGGATAACCGGTATGCATCCCTGGGCAAAATAAGCGCCCAATTTGGGGATATCGTCGTGGCCTACTTTAATACCCCCGTGAGGGCTCAGCAGCACGGTCAGCATCAGGGCGTTCTGCTCGGAAATGCTCTGGCCAAGTTTAGAAATTATACCGGTAGGCATGCCCAGCTCCATAGCTATAGCGTAAACGTGCCTGGAACGGGTCCCGCCGCCGGTGGAAATGATCATTTTATGCCGCCGGGCGTTTTCAACAATTTCTTTCATCACCGGCAGGACCGCCCTGGCGCCCATGTCAGTTATGCTCTGGCCGCCAATTTTTAAAACGTTTACATCCGGGAGGACCCTGAAGGTCTTACCGTACTCCAGGCTCTCCAAAAAACTCCTGCCCACCAGGGTCTCACCCATCAGCTTGCTCTTGATGTGCAGCCGCTTGCTGTCTCTTTCACGAATTAAGGCCATGGTATCAATTTACCTTCCTATCCGCACTTTTATTTCTATTCCTCATCTTCATCTTCATCATGTTTGCCGGCTTCCAGATACACAACCTCCGCTCCGATTATTGCCGCGATTTGCTCAATTTCACTCTTCCTAATATGCTTGACTTTAATCCTCAGGTCTGTTCCCACCTGGCCGACGAAAGAAAAACGCGGCTTTTTCTCGCCTTTTTCCACTTTACGCCTTTCACGCACAAACAGTATGGCTTTCTCCATTTTGTCATTCCTCCTTTTAGTTAAGTATGCTTACATCTTAATCTAAACCATTTTTATCTAATACCATTCAAATTCCATACAAATATATTCATTACATGATAATTATACATTATAAAAATAACTTATTAAAAATTTATTAATACAAGGTTAACAAAATAAAGCCGGCTTTGCCGGCCAATTCAGTCGTTAGTCGTCAGTCGTCGGTATATACTGCATTCCTTTGGAGTCTTATAAGAATTTCGCGGGTCGTGAGTCGTGAGTATCCAGGCATTGCGTTGTAGGGCGGGATTTATCCTGCCATTCCAGCCATGGAAATTACATGAGTCACAGGTCGTGGGTAGTGTGTCGTGAGTCGTGAGTATATCTGGCATTCTCTATTTCAATGCGTTTCACTATGTAGGACCGGCTTCAGCCGGCCAATGTGCGGCTGAAGCCGCACCTAAAATTCCTACGTCTCATATCTTACGTCTCATTAGAATTTTTTCAGCTGTTCCTTGGTGCAGGTCTGCCAGCGGGCGCCGCCGTTATTGGCGTCGGTGGGATACACCGGCATCACGACCTTGCCGCCCATTAAAACCGCCTTAACCTTCTCACCCAGCCTGACCAGGTCGTGGTCGTTCAACATTTGGCCGTCCAGACTCTGCACAATGTTTACAATGGTCTGCGACTTGATATCGCTGACAGAAACCTCATCATTAATACTCCCTATTTTTAACCTGCCCCGGAGGCGGCCGTCGTTGCCGCTGAGGCGCAGGCCGGCGCCGGCCAGGGCGCCGATTACACCGCCGCCGGTGCCGCCATGCTCGGAGAGGTGTACTCCCAGCTGGCTGGCCAACTGGTAAGCGTCTTTCTTGGTCAATACAGCGCCTTTCGCTTTGAAACCAAATTCAATGAGCCGTTCGGGCTCCTTCAGCTGCTCCGGCACAACCACGCACAGGCCCGGGTCTGAACCTGCAGCGCTTTCACGAATTAAAAAATCAGCAGCGTAATTGATTAAATGCTCAAGATTTGCCCCATCCAGATCAACCCCGAAACACATTGAACTGTTATGGGATGTATACGGAATCTCGGAATGGACATAAAGCTGGTGGCGACTGATCGCCTCGCAACTGCCCCACCCACGCTCTTCAATGTGCCCGATTATTTTGTGAGCCAGTTTCCCCGTGCCGATACTTTCCAGGTTATCTGTATCGTCGATACACACTAGCACCCGCATATTAAATAATCCCCCTTTATAATTCTAACGCGTCACTTTAGTTAGCTTTGCCTTTTGGCGCTCTCATCCCCTTACCGCTCAAAACCTGGGCGACCAACTGGTCGGATATGGGGTAGTTGAATATCTCCCGGTAAAAGTACTTGGTTTCAGCCACCAGGTCTATATCAGAGAACAGATCAGGATAAAGAGTTTTGGCAGTCCACAGGATAGCCAGCGGAGTCTCCAGCGAGCCGGGGTGCCCCCAGCGGGATATCCCGATCGGCATCTGGTAGACCTTGTTGTTCTTGACCGCGCTTAAGGACGACCACTGCGTGTTGGTCATAATATAATCGGCCACCCCGGCCTCATTTACTATAATTACTTCCGGATCCCATAACAATATTTGCTCCAATCCCGCAAAATACTTGTCTTCTAGAAATTTTAGCTCTTCATTGACCGAAACATTTATCGCCCCAACCACCTGGGTCCAATCCGCAGGCAGCGTGTCCCTGGCATCGGTCCTGGTGGCTTCATTGATCGAGTGGTAAATTCTGACCCTTTCATCCAAAGGGATGTTCTGCACCCTTTCCTGCACCCGGTCAATACAGCGCTGGTAATATTCATTATATTTAAGCGCCCTTTCTTTCTCCCCTACAGCCTGGCCGATCATTTCGACGATATACATTTGCTCTTTCATATTTCTGTAATCGACAACCAGGTAGGGGATACCGGTTTTCTCCAGCTTGGCTTTCTCACCTTCATTAGCCGCTGTTTCCGACCTGATGAAGACCAGGTCGGGTCTGGCGTTGAGCAACTCTTCCACGTTGACTGCCCCGCTGGAGGCAGGCACCAAGGCCTCGCCTATGCCCGGGCACAGTTCACCCATGATCACATCCCTCTTTAATCCCTCAACAACAGCAACAATGTCGCCACCCCTGCCCAGCATGGCTACCACATGCCCCGAGAAAGCGTACAGGCACCCGATCCTCTCCACATTATCCGGGACTGCCACCTGCCGCCCGATGAAGTCTGTCACTGTTACAGCACCCTGTTTTTCAGGCCTCCCGGCCTCGTTCCCTGCCGGGTTGTTTTGCGCACATCCGGCAACCAGCAGTAAAGCCAGCAAACAGGCTGTCAATATAAGAGCAAGCGTCGATTTTTTAGTATACATTACAGTTTAGTCCTTTCATGAAGATCAGGATATGGTGCTAATGGGAATAATCTGTTTCAGTTCCGCGCCGCTGCCGATATGGCATGAAACTACTTTGGCGTTGATATTGTATAACATCATTAAATTTTCTTCAGAGATAATATCAGCCGGACGCCCAACCTGGGAAAAAGTTTTCTGGTCCATCAAAGCAACTGATGTTTTAATGTTGTTGTTTTCAAAATAAAAAGCATGGTTGGGGAAATGGGTCGCCATAATGATGGACAGGTTAGTATCATTAATCAGTTGGACAATTGTTTCCAATACGGTCAGCTCGTGCTTGAAATCAAGGTGGGCAGTCGGCTCATCCATAATCAATAGCGGTGTTTTCTGAGCCAGCGCCCTGGCGATCATGACCAACTGACCCTCCCCGCCGCTAAGCTGGGTGTAGGGCCGGCTTTTTAGCCTGGTTAAGCCTACCAGTGCGAGAGCCTCTTCAGCAATAACAACGTCTTCATCAGCAGGCGAAGAGAAGATCCCGGTATAGGCGGCCCGGCCCATGAGAACCACATCAAGTACCGTATAGGGAAAGGTTTTGCTGTGGGCCTGGGGAATATAAGCGATCTGCCTGGCAATTTCATGGGGCCGCATTTTTTGGATGTTGCTGCCGTTAATAAGGACATCGCCCTGCCTCAGTTTCAAAATTCCCAGGATCGTGTCCAGGAGAGTAGTTTTACCGCAACCGTTGGGCCCGATAATACAAAATATCTCACCTTTTCCGATCTTAAAACTTATACCCTTAAATATGTCCTGCTGGTTATAGCCGAAGGAGGCGTCCTTTAATTCAATTAACGACATTCTACCAGCCGCCTCCTTTTGTTTTTTTCAGCAGGTAGACAAAGAAGGGTCCTCCCACTATAGCTGTCAGGATACCCAGGGGAATTTCCGAACCGGTGATCACTCTGCCCAGGTTATCAACCAGGAGCATAAAACACGCTCCCAGAGAAAGGCTCGCCGGTATCAGCACCCTGTTGTCGTTGCCGACAAGCATGCGGCCGATGTGCGGGATAACCAACCCCACCCACCCGATAATGCCGCTTACGCATACAGCCCCGGCGGTAGCCAGGGTGGCACAGGATATTACAATGCCTTTACTCAGCGCCGTATTGATCCCGAGGGAGCGGGCTTCCTTGTCCCCCATAGAAAGGACGTTTATCCGCCACCTGATGGCCAGCAAGCCGGCTATGCCTACAGCCATCGGGATACCGGCCACGGCAATATCCTGGAAGCGGGCTGACGCCAGGCTGCCCATCAGCCAGAATACGATTGCCGGTAGCTGATCGTAAGGGTCCGCCACATATTTGGCAAATGAAATTAAAGCTGAAAAGACAGAGGATACAATAACCCCGCCCAGTACTAGCATAATAGCCGGGGTGGTGTTGTATACCCGCCCGATCATGTAGCTCATCAATACCGCCAGCCCGCCGAAAAAAAATGCGAAGACATAAATATATGAAGTTGTGCTGAAAATCAATATTGCCAGCGCGGCCCCAAAACCAGCCCCTGAACTGACTCCCAGGATGCCGGAGCTGACCAGGGGATTGCGGAACAATCCCTGAAAAGAAGCCCCACTGATGGCCAGGCAGCCGCCCACCAGGGCGCCTAAAATAGCGCGGGGCAGGCGGATGTCCCAAACAACGGACACGTAAGTGTCCGGAAGATTACAGTATCCCAACGTTAATTTGCACCATAATATTTCTACTATTGCCGGCAGCGGCACATGGTACCTGCCGATAAACAGGGAAAGAAAAATAAATACCAGGGGACTGAGCAGCAGTATGGCATATATAGTTTTTTTTCTGACAGCGTACACCCCCGAGGTTTTCCGCGGCTACATAAATTGCATGTCACGGGTGGAAATTTAAGCCGTGATCCTATTTCTTTCTCCTGGAGATAACATAACCCGCCCCAATAAGTACCAGAGCAGCTATAGCTAATATCCACGCAGCCGGGCCGGAGCCCTGGCTCCCTCCGGGTTGCTCAGAATTCACGGCCTCCCCCTGCCCGCTGCTTTCTCCGGCACTGCTGTCCGGCCCGGCGCTTGTGATATTGTCACTGCTCGCGGCAGCCGGGCTATCGCCTGCGGATGCGCCGCCGTCAGTCGCACCGGCAGCAGCGCCGGTGCTGTTATCGCCCTGGCCGGTCTGTGCTGCCGCTGGCTCAACGGAGCCTGCCGGCGGAGGGCTGCCCGCGTTTTGCGGAGAGGGGTTGTTATTAGCGCCTGGCGCGAAACCGCCATTAGCCGTAATGAAAGTAATCGTCAAATCATTTTCCAGATTAACGCCGCTCTTTGCTTGCAGAGCAGACGACACCCTAACGGTATAGGCGGCGCCAGGCTTCAGCTCCTGCAGCGGCCTCAGGGCTATATCCCTTTTTTTCTCCGGCTCGATCTGGTCGTCAGCCATGATCACCTCTACCGGGATCTTGCTGCCGTCTGCCGCGTACAGCGAAAAACAATTCCGGTTGTTTTCATTCACGGTCATGTTGATCACGTTTTTATTAAAAGTCATATTGATTAACAACGGCAGTGAAACGCCTGTTTGCCCGTTATAGGGACTGGACGAGTCCAGCCTGAGGGGTACACCCTGGCCACCTCCCGTTCCGTCGCCCTGACCGGCAAATACCGGAAGAGACAATAGCGCTAGCAGAATTACAGACAGTACTAAAATAAACCAGCTTTTTTTGATACGTGCCAAGTGCCATCCTCCTTTGATTTAATGTCATTTAGTCTCTGGAATCCCGTTAATCCTGTATTAACTGGGAAAAGCATTGTTAGCGGTTATTTGTCACAGGCTGCGCCGCAAAGGTCTCCAGCATTCCACCGTCCGCCGCTTTGACCTGACCGGCATCGTCAGCGCCCTTTGTATAGGCTACTGTCACAACCTGGCCGCTTGTTATCTTGGTAGCCATAACTAATTTAATTTTACTCGTAGTTTTGGTTAATTCTACTGTTGTGATTTGAGCGTCAGCGCCATCCACTTTCACCGTAAACTGCGCCTGCTTGCCGGCCGGGTCTGCCATATCTTTGTCAAAGGTGACACTAACGTCACCCTGGGTGGTGACTTCTGTGCTAACAAAGGTCGGCGGCGCTGCCGGTATGTTGTTCGTCACAGATTGCGCCGCAAAAGTCTCCAGCATTCCACCGTCCGCCGCTTTGACCTGACCGGCGTCGTCA
Organism: Desulfotomaculaceae bacterium; assembly: GCA_028709235.1. Classification (GTDB taxonomy): domain Bacteria; phylum Bacillota; class Desulfotomaculia; order Desulfotomaculales; family Pelotomaculaceae; genus Syntrophopropionicum. The sequence continues at coordinate 7,626 of JAQVXL010000022.1, read as the reverse complement.
GCGCCCTTTGTATAGGCTACTGTCACAACCTGGCCGCTTGTTATCTTGGTAGCCATAACTAATTTAATTTTACTCGTAGTTTTGGTTAATTCTACTGTTGTGATTTGAGCGTCAGCGCCATCCACTTTCACCGTAAACTGCGCCTGCTTGCCGGCCGGGTCTGCCATATCTTTGTCAAAGGTGACACTAACGTCACCCTGGGTGGTGACTTCTGCGCTAACAAAGGTCGGCGCCGCCGCCGGTTCACCACCGCCGCTGCTTAAAGTAATCGGGGCGGATGCCGCAGACAGCGCGTTTTCAGTGGCGTTAACCCCGTCAGCAACTGACAAAACAAAAACCTTGTAAGATACATCCTCAGTTATAGTATCCCCGTCAACGTCTTTAGCGCCCGCAGCGAGCACTACAGTATAACCGGGTTTGTCTTCAATTCTAACTACTGTTGTATAATCATCTGCCGCGTTGGCATCAGACAGAGTAAAGCTTGCGGCGTCCGCAGTTTTAACCACCAGCACACGATAAGTTTCAACCCTGGTGTTTTGCCCTTTTGGCGCGTCAAAACTGACTTCCAGGTCGGAACCGTCCCCGCTGTTGCCGACGTCTTTGGCCGTGACGTTTGTAGCGGCAGGCGCGGCAGCTGAGCTTGACCACACCACAGTGTCATTACCTGAAATTTTGAACGGAGCTTCACAGGTTATCTTATATTCAGTGTCATATTCATAAGGGGTGGTGGCTAAAAAAGCGTTCCACACCTTCCCGTCCTCACCGTTATTCCTTTTAGCAATATTAATCGCGTCAACACCGTCAGCCTTGAGATTGCCTGCAAGTTTCGCAATGGTTGTTACTTTGTCGGTGTCAAACTTGAATTTACCCAGGGTGTTCGTAGATGAGATATTACTGATGGTTATCGTTTCAGTTGGTGTTCCACCGCCGCCACCGCCGCTTTTTAAAACGATCGAGGCAGATGACGCAGACAGCGCGTTTTCAGTGGCGTTAATCCCGTCAGCAACTGACAAAACAAAAACCTTGTAAGACACGCCCTCATTAATGGCATCCCCGTCGACATCTTTTGCATTTGCAGCGAGCACTACAGTATAACCGGGTTTGTCTTCAATTCTAACTACTGTTGTATAATCATCTGCCGCGTTGGCATCAGACAGAGTAAAGCTTGCGGCGTCCGCAGTTTTAACCACCAGCACACGATAAGTTTCAACCCTGGTGTTTTGCCCTTTTGGCGCGTCAAAACTGACTTCCAGGTCGGAACCGTCCCCGCTGTTGCCGACGTCTTTGGCCGTGACGTTTGTAGCGGCAGGCGCGGCAGCTGAGCTTGACCACACCACAGTGTCATTACCTGAAATTTTGAACGGAGCTTCACAGGTTATCACATATTCAGTGTCATATTCATAAGGGGTGGTGTCTATAAAAGCGTTCCACACCTTCCCGTCCTCACCGTTGTTCCTTTTAGCAATATTAATCGCGTCAACACCGTCAGCCATGATTTTCCCCTGCAGCGCCCCAATGGTCGTTACAGTGTCAGTATCGAACTTGAATTTGCCCAGGGTATTCGTGGACGAGATATTGCTGATGGTTATTGTCCCAGTTGGCGACCCGCCGCCTGTGCCGGTTGTTACATCGATGTCCTCTGCTTTATCAACATTAATCGGTTCCTGCTCAAAAGTAGAGCCTGAAACATTAACTTTTGCAGTTTCAATGGTCCCCTGGCCTGTTACTGAGACCGCCGCGTCCAAAGTCATGGAGCTTACTATAGCGTCAGCCGCGATATTAATGGCCGATCCTACCGCTGTTTCAGCTATATTCATGTTGGCTACAGAACCGCCGGCGATAACCAATTTTACTGTGTCGGCGTATACATTTACATTTGCAAAATTACCGTCCAGAGTTATCTCCGCGCCAGCCGGCGCCAGTTCCGTGACAGTCACCGTTTCAAACCCGGGACCGCTTAAGCCCACTTCTATCAGCGCAGCTCCTGTTTCCAGGCGCACAACACTAACAGACGTGTTCCCGGAGGCGACAATTCTTACTCCATTTTTACCCACCGTTATATTTGGCATTGAGCAGTTTTCAAGCGCCACACTCTGGCTGCCGCCGCCTTTAATCACAGTGTTTCCCTGCACTATGACATTTTTCAGTGCAACATCGCCGTCACCGATGCTTTCCGCCAAAAACAGGTTGCCTGTAATGACAGTGTTTTGCAAGGTTACACCCGCGGCACTGATATTTACACTACCGTCAATCGTCTTGACGCCTTCCGCAGGACCATATGTACCCATCATGTCATATGTAGTTGTCTCTATCGAAGCTGCAAGGGCCCGTTCCAGTGTGGAAACTGCTTCCGCCCGCGTAATATATCCCACCGGCTGATATGTTTGATCCGGATACCCGCTCATATAGCCGGCGGCCACAACCGCTCCGATATAACCCTTGCTCCACTGTGGAATGTCAACATAATCAGCGAACTGATTTAACACCTCAGCGTCTTCCGAAACAGCAAGGTTTAATAATCTAGTAATTATAACTGCAGCTTCCTGGCGCTTGATATTTTCATTGGGCCTGAAGGCGCCGTCGTCATAACCTGAGATATAACCGGCAGCAACTGCCCTGGCAACCTCTGCCGCAAACCAATCATTTGAAGAAACATCAGGAAAACTAACCGGAGCAGTGGCGTTTTTCCCGAAAGCTCTGTTGACCATAGTTACAAATTCAGCCCTGGTGATAGTGTTATCCGGCTTGAAGCTGCCGTCCGGATACCCGCTGATGTACCCTTTTTCTACCCAATCAGTGATTTGTTTTTCCGCCCAGTGGTTTTGTATATCCGGCGGCGCCGCCAGGGACTGGCCGGCAAACATTAAAATCATTACAGCAGCCAACCCTATGGCAAGCAAAATTTTGTTTTTAGATTTCATAACCGTTTCCTCCTTTTATGTACTCTACCAACTTGCCTTTTACTACGATTGTACTCTTGATCTTTACCACAACCTTCCTCTTTAAAAAATAGAAGCCGGGCTGTATTGCGAAAGAAGTCAGCCCGGCAAAAAATCCTCACTCTCCTTTTCGCAGTGGAAGGCACATAAGTTTCCCCATGCACCTGCCGGCCAAAAACCATAGCTAAGAGCTTTAGGCAGTTTGGCTCGGAGAGAAAATGTTAAGTTATTAAAAAAGACAAAGCCCTATTTTTTAAATAAAGCTTTGCCCTCCTTTCCACGCTGGGAGGCATGACAGTTTCCCACCATACCCGTCGGCTTTGAAACCATGCAAATAGCCAAGGTTTAACAAAGCTCGGAGAACAGATATATATTTTCAATAAAATTAAATTTCAACATAAATTTTAGAAATCCTTCTAGGTAATAAATTACACATCTAAATTACACATCTGGCTATCATTTTATGAAAAGTGAAACCCTTAATTAAACAAGACAAAACAGACTCCTGGCATCTTGTCCATTAAGAGCAGACGCTTAGGTTGCCCCGCAGTGCGAATACTGCCCTAGCTATGTTTAGGATCTTAAGACTGCTGAAAGAGTTTCCAAACATCTGCGAGCTGTTCCAGGAAAAACTGGTTTTCATCAGGAGTGCCGATGGTAATCCGGGCAAAGGTATTATATCCCCAGAGGCTGCCCGGCCTTATAATTACTCCTCTTTTTAACAGTTCGGGAAAGAGAAATTTCATGTCCATGCCCAGATCGGCGAATATGAAATTGGCCTCGGTGGGGACAAAATTAATTCCAAGGCTCACCAGCCCGTCGCAAATGACCTGTTTGCCCTTCTGGTGAACATCCTTGACCTGGCATATAAACTCATTGTCCGCCAGGGCCTCCAGGGCGCCGGCCTGGACAACCCGGTTTGCCGCAAACGGCTCTCTGATTTTTTCCATCTGAGTGACATAGTCGGGCCTGGCCATTCCGTAGCCAAGGCGCAGGCCAGCCAGTCCGTATATTTTAGAGAAAGTGCGAAAAACAACAACATTTTCATTTTCTCTCAGGTACTCAATACTGTCCGGATAGCGAGGGTCATCTACATACTCGTAATAAGCCTCGTCCATCACCACCAGCACCTCTGGCGGTAAGGAATCAATAAGGTTTTTCAGGTCCTCTTCATACACGATAGTTCCGGTGGGGTTGTTGGGACTGCAAATAAAAATCATTTTAGTTTTGGGACCGACAGCGTTATAAATATCCCCCACGCTTATATGGAAATCTTTCAGGGGTACTTCCACCGGTATGCCGCCGGCCACAACAGTGCTGGTGCGGTAAGCCGCGAAAGTGGGCGCCGGTATGATTACCTCGTCTCCGCTGTTGACGAATGTGTTCACCACCAGCGGGATTAAATTATCCACACCGTTGCCTAATATAAAATGGCGGGGCGTAAGTGAATGCTTCCCGGCTAGAGCTTCTCTCAGCTCATAGCACCCGCCGTCCGGGTACAGGTTAATTTCCTCCAGGACATTTTTCATTCTCGCTACGGCTTTAGGGGAAGGGCCGATTGGGTTCTCATTGGAAGCCAGTCTGACGATTCGTCCCGTCAGGCCCAGTTCACGCCTGACTTCTTCTACGGGCTTGCCCGGAATATACGGGGTCAGTTCCGCCAGGCCATTTCTGAAAAATTTTATGTCTTCCCGGCACATTTTTAATCACCTTTCTGCTAAGGGGCAAGCAAGATTTTGCACGCCTTTTTATTCTCGGATGTAAGCAGGTCAAATGCGGCGGCAGCAGATGCCAAAGGCAGCACGTGGGTAACAACGTGATCGACATCCAGCGCGCCGCCGGCTATAAGCTCGATCGCCCGGCGCAGGTCACCCGTTTCATAGGCGTTCACTCCGGCAATATCAAGTTCCTTAACAACAATATCGTTAGGATCAATTATTACTTTTTCTTCGTACAAACCGGCCATTACCAGCCTGCCCTGCGGCCTGAGCCATCCCAGCGCGCCGGCCAGGGTTGTCTCCAGCCCCACCGCCTCGACCACCACATCAGGCTGGTCAACCTGCTCTGCCGGAAATGCCTGCAAAGCAGCTGCTCCCAACCCACCGGCCAGCTCAAGCCTGTCCAGCGATATGTCTATCATTGTCACCCGTGTTACCGACATGGCCTTTGCCGCTATTACTGTGAGGAGGCCGATCGGGCCGGCGCCAACGACGCCAAGGTGCTCCACCTCTGAAAAACGCCCCTGCCCGGCGATGTGCAGCGCTACCGCCAGGGGTTCCACCAGGGCAGCCCGGCGCAGGTCTACCGGAGCTGGTATCTTTAAAAGTTTTTTTTCGTCTAAAACCAGATATTCGGCAAAACAACCCGGCATAACCTCACCGATAAATCCCAGAGTGGGGCACAGGTTGTAAGAGCCTTCCCCGCACCAGCGGCAGACGCCGCAGGAAACACGCGGGTCACCCACGACATGGTCACCGGGATTCAGTTCAGTTACACCCTCGCCGATCTGCTCCACCACACCGGCAAACTCATGCCCCATAGTTTCCGGGATGGAGGTAACAAACATACCTTTTCTGAAAATATGCAGGTCGGACCCGCAAATTCCGGCATAGGCGACCTTAACCAGGGCCTGGCCGGGTCCGCATACCGGTTTCGGCACATCTTCAACACGCACCTG
>JAQVXL010000022.1:0-1910 GCA_028709235.1 Desulfotomaculaceae bacterium | reverse complement strand
TCCCGGGAGAAATATTCAAAAGTCACAGCTTTATAAAAATCGGCCGTCTTCAGACCGCCCGCCACCGTAGCCTTGCGCCCGGTAGGTAGGACGTGGTTCGGGCCGGAGCCGAAGCAGCCCGTGGAAAGCGGGGTATAATGGCCCAGGTAGATACCGCCCGCGTTCTTTATTTTCTGCATATCCTGCAGCGGCTCCGCGGTCATAATCTCCAGGTGTTCGCCGGCGTATTCATTGACAAAGGCAATTGATTCCTCAAGCGAATCAGTAAGAATAATAGCGCCGTACTTTTTAAGTGACTCGACTACGAAATTTTTCCTGTAGTCGTTTAGGCGCTCAATGTGCCGGCCGATTTTTTCCTGCACGGCATAAGCGAGGGCAGGCACGTGCGTAACCAGTACACCAGCCGAATCCAGGCCGTGCTCCGCCTGGATGCAGATGTCCGCGGCGGCAAATTCCGGGTTGGCCGATTCGTCAGCCAGGATAATGCCCTCACCGGGCCCGGCTAGGGTCCCTATTTCTACCTGTCCGTAAAGCAGTTTGAAGGCAGCCAGCACATACTTGCTGCCCGGGCCGACGATTTTATCAACCTTCGGTACTGTTTGGGTGCCGTGGGCCATAGCCGCTATAGCCTGGCTGCCGCCCACCCTGAACACCGCGTCCGCTCCGCAGATATCACATGCGATCAGGGTGCCGGGAGGTATCGCCCCATCAGGCGCCGGTGGGGTACAAACATAGACGTTGGGCACCCCGGCCACTTTGGCCGGCAAAACTGACATCATAACCGCAGAAGGAAACCAGCCCCTGCCGCCCGGTACATAACAGCCGACCTTTTCCAACGGTATGATTACCTGGCCGGCTACCAGGCCGGGAGATACCTCGGTGGACCACATCTTGTTGGGCATCTGCGCGGCATGAAAACGCTTGACATTACCGGCCAGGGTCCGGATCGCCTCAGTAGTTTCACTGTCCACCTTCCGGTAAGCTTCAGCAATTTCCTCCCGGGATACCCTGATCTGATCCTGATCGATCGTCACATCCTCAAATTTTTTGGTATACTCCACTAGCGCCTCATCCCCGAGCGCCTTTATATCTGCAATCACTTTTTCGACATCAGCCATGATCGACTCTGTTTCAGTTTCGCTTCTTTTGATGATCCTGGTATAGTCTGCAGCCGATATTTCCTTGAGCTTATATACCTGAATGTACATTATTTCATATTCCCCTTTTACTTACTTAATAACAGGACAGGAAAGCCCCCGCGGATGCTTTTCCGGGGGGCTCCAAGCCCACGCGGTTAATTTTGCTAAATTACATAAGAGTTAACATAAGCTATTTTTTCCACAGGTCGCTTAACTTGTTTTCCCACAAGCGTGGGTCGTCGGCATCTACATCCAGCGGTACCAACGGACCCTGCAGGATGATAAAGGCGCCTTCCTCAGCCCAGGTGTTCTCCACAACCTGTGCTGGCGACCAGAGAGCATCTTCTTTAGTTACTGTATCGCCAATTTTGGGGGTCGGATTGCCTTTATTGATATCGTAAAGGTACTGCACCGCCATCTGGGCCGAGTCAAAGGCCGGCTGCTCAACAATTGCCAGCGCCTTGCCCTGTTTGATCAGCTCCAGCCCTTCCGGCCCGATGCAGATACCACAAATGCCGTAGTCTTTTGGATCCTTCCCAGCCGCCTCAATAGCGGAGACTGCTCCCGGGCCCATGATGTCAGGGGTCTGCACGTAGACTCCCAGCACCTGATCACCGTGGCGGGTCAGCAGGTCGCTGGTTCTCTCATGGGAGTCCACATCGTTCCAGTTCCCCTCGCCCTGAACAACTGTAAGCTGCGGGTACTGGTCGGTTACGGCGCGCAGGCCTTTGCTGCAGGACTGGGTAAACATGTCTTCCAGTGCTCCAGTTA
>JAQVXL010000021.1 GCA_028709235.1 Desulfotomaculaceae bacterium | reverse complement strand
CCTCTATTAAAAACATTACAACAGATATTATATACCTTTAAGCGACTTTTTTGAATATTAAAATAAACACCGCTTTAGTAAACCAAAGAGGTGTTCGAATAATATTATTTCCTTATCCAATTATCACAGTCAAAAAATAACACCTCCGTTTTAATGGGAACCAATAAATACGTGGTGTTAGTGGTTTATTTAAAAGTTGTTATCATCAAATATAGCAAGTATAATAGCAATATCCTACATATTCTTCAAACCCTTGTCCTGCTTGCCCTAGCTAACCTTCTGCTCAATCCTCAGCTTATCTGCCACCATAGCGATAAATTCACTGTTGGTGGGTTTGCCGCGCTCCAGGTTGATGGTGTAACCAAAAAATTTGGCCATCATTTCCACATTGCCGCGATCCCAGGCAAGTTCAATGGCATGCCTGATCGCCCGTTCCACTCTGCTGGGAGTTGTCTGGAATTTTTGGGCAATCATCGGGTAAAGTTCCTTGGTTACCGCGCCCAGCAAACCGACTTCGTCTATGACCATTAAAATAGCATCCCGCAGGTATTGATAACCCTTGATATGCGCCGGAACACCCATCTCGTGAATGATGTTTGTTACTGAAACATCAAGATTTTTCTGTTTGGCTGGAGTTATGTATTGTGATACGTTGACTCCATCAGCGAGCTGGCGGATCCGGGTGGCCAAAACATTGAAGTCAAATGGCTTTAAAATATAATAATCCGCGCTCAGTTCCACCGCTCTTTGTGTAACACTCTCCTGACCAAAAGCTGTCAGCATAATAATTTTGGGCTTGCTGTCGGAAAGGTCTGACACAAGTTTTTCAAGAACACCTATCCCGTCCAGGTGAGGCATTATGATATCCAAAACAACTACGTCGGGGTTAGTTTCTTTGATCATTTGCAATGCTTCCAGGCCATTATAAGCTATGCCGACAAGGTCAAAGTCCTCTTGTTGGGTAAAAAAATCCTTGAGCAGCTCGCAGAAGTCTCTGTTATCATCTGCAATCAATAGGCGAATAGACCTCTTAATCATATGTTTTCCCGCCTCCTAAATCTTTTTTCTATTATTTGTTAATTCATCCTATAACCTAGAGATTCGACGGCCAAAATAAAACTCCTTCAGCTAAAATACAAAAAATGGAATATAATTACTATTAATTTTATTAACAAGAGATAAATGTAATTTATAGAAAAAAACCCTGGCCATAAACCAGGGTAAAATATTATTTAGGCAGCGGGTTGTTCAACAACACAGTCATATTTATTTTGCAAACCGGATTCTTCAACCATCCATTCAGCCGGTATACCATAACCTTTAGTCGGATCATTAACAAACACATGGGTTACCGCTCCGATAAGCCTGTTGTCCTGGATAATCGGGCTGCCGCTCATACCCTGTACAATACCGCCGGTTTTCTCTAAAAGCCGCTGGTCGGTAACTTTTATTACCACTGCCTTTCCGTCATGTCTTGCCAGGGAATTTATTTTAATAATTTCTATGGTAAATTTTTCAACCTTATTTTCCTCGATCACCGTTAATATCTCAGCCTGTCCTTCATGAATCTGATTAACCATAGCCACCGGCATCGGCTCAGCATAAGCATTTTTTGCTAAGACTTTCTTTAAATCGCCGAAAATCCCCTGCTTGGAATTTTTGGTAATAGTGCCGTTTACTTTTTTACCACCCGGTAATAATCCTATTTTCTCGCCGGGCTGCCCTCTTTTTCCCCTGTGGATAGACTGCACATCAGCGTCTATAATCTGGCCATCAGATATTTCCACGGGACGGTTAGAATCGCTGTCTGTGACCATGTGACCGAGGGCGCCGTAAATCATACTTTTCGGCTCATAGAAAGTAAGTGTGCCGATACCTGCTGTGCTGTTTCTGAGCAGCAATCCTACCCTGTAACTTAACGTGTCCCTGCAAAAGATCGGATTAACACTGGCAACAAATGTCCGGTCGCCACGTTTCATCTCCATAGTCAGAGGTTTTCCGGCGGCGCCCGCATTCGCGACAGCCTCACGGAACTGCCCCTCGCTGCGCAGAATCTCGTCGTCAACCTTTAAAATAACGTCCCCTTCCTGCAGAGCTTCTGCTGGATTAACATGGTTGCCATACTGATCAAGAACGGAAGAATGCCCGGCCACTATTAATCCCTGAGAATGGATTAAAACTCCGATTGATTGGCCGCCTGGTATAACCATTACCTGCGGTACAACACTCACCAGCACATCCCGTACCGGTATTAGGCCAAAAAGGCTGAGTCTAATTTGATACTGTCCCGGTTCCGCAGTGACCGGACAGGCTGTTGTAAGATTTTCATTGTTAATAATCTGTGTTCTCAGTGTCTTTTGTAACGGGGCGGGGAACTCTAGTCTTAATGGTTCACCAACAACAACGGACTGCTTATCCGGCAGCTGCAGTATACCCTGGGCCTGGCATAACATCAAACCGGAAAGCAAAAACAGAATACAGTATAAGAGTCCGAGAAATCTTCCCCTCAAGCATCACTCCTCCAGTTTTATTGCCAGTCACCTCCAAATAAAAAGAAATGCAAGAGAATTTCATTAATTCGACAATATTCAGTGTAAATTTAATATAACCTTTAAAAAACGCTTTTATTAAGCCTAAATGTTCCTTAACTTCTTATATTGCGTTTCTACTGATCTGACAGTCATTTTGTAAGTTCTAGTCCTTTTTCCTGGTATAAAAACAAAAAATCATGTTTTTTACAAACATGATTTTATAAATAGTTAGTTAAACTACTCCATTAAGATGTGAAAGCTGTAGGTGCGGCTTCAGCCGTACATCTTTTGGCAGTTAAAACCCGCCCTACTTAAGCAACAGAACATTATTAACTATCCATCCTTATCCTTTTTCAGATATAACCCTTAACATTGGAATTATTCTCAGCATCTCTCTAATGCCCAAAACCTTCTATTTTCCATCCCGTTTGAGGAGATTCATAAACCATCCTACAATCCCAAAATTGCTCTCCACTGCTTATGGACCTAACCTCATTGTATTGGAGATTTACAGTCACCCTAGTTTACTGGTGATATTAGAATATATCGCCTAAACCGATCGCCAATCGCGATCAAGCTTGACCCCGATCTCATTTATTGACTATTACGTTGTTTTGCTTAAATATGCTATTCTGAGGGATACAGCCGCGCACCAATGACAGGGATAGATTGTGGGTGTATTAATGGTGAAACCTTCATCAATTAAATGTTGCCATACTTGCTGGGTTATTCATACCCTTTCCCCATCTCTTGGATCTCCCCAAGCTTATCACTTTTCTGAAGAAGAGCGCAGCATCTGCCGCGCGTGCCGCAAGGTAATTTCAGTTACCTCACTGCCGTCCAGCATCCTGGCCAGTTCCTCCAGGCGCTCTTCGGGATTGAGCTGCTCAGCCCTGGTGGTCGTGCGGGCGCCGTCATATTCCTTGACGATTCTGTAGTGTGCCTGGCCCAGACAGGCCACCTGAGCGGAGTGGGTGATACATATAACCTGGTGATTACGGCCAAGCTGCAGCATTTTTTCAGCAACCGCCTGCAGGGCGCGGCCGCCGATGCCAGTATCCGCCTCATCAAAAACCAGTACCGGCACTCCATCGGCGTCTGCCAGTAAAGCTTTCAGCGCCAGCATGATCCGGGTAAGTTCCCCGCCGGAGGCTATTTTAGACAGAGGTTTCAAGGGTTCGCCGGGGTTTGTTGAGATCATAAACGCCAGACGCTCCAATCCGTCCCGGACAGGACCATCAACATCTGAGAAGGTGACTTTGAATTCCACCCGGCCCATTTCCAGGTAGAGCAACTCTTGCTGCACCGCCACTTCCAGCTCTTTGGCGGCTTTTCTCCGGGCCGCACCCAAAATACCCGCAGCTTTATTGTATTCGGACTCAATCCCGGTAAGCTCTTGCAAGAATTTTTCCAGTGATTGTTCCATGTTTTCCAGGAGGGCAAGCTCTTTCTGCACTGCCTCCAGGTAATCATATATTGCGGGAATTGTCCCGCCGTATTTCTTCTTAAGTTTTTTGATCTGCTCCAACCTTTCCTCGACAGCTTCCAAACGGGAGGGGCTGAAATCCATCCCGTCCCGGTAACGCGCCAGTTCCCTGGCGGTATCTTCGGCCTGGTAAAAGATGTTTTCAAGGGAGACCAGAAGAGGCTCATTCCGGCGATCCAGAGAAACCAGGCTTCTTAGATTTTCCAGCGTCCGGGAGAGCAAATCCAGGGCGGAGTACTGGCTGCCTTTCCCTTCATAGAGCATAGTATATGCCTCTGTTACCAGCGTGATTATTTTTTCAGCATTGGAAAGAATAATTTTTTCATCTTCCAGGGCAATGTCTTCACCTGTTGCCAGGTTCGCCTGCTGGATATCTTCGATCTGGTAACGGAGCAAGTCAATCCGCCTGGCCCTGTCTCCTGCTGCAGCGGTCAGTTTTTCAAAATTGTTACGGGCGTCTCTCCAACGCGTATAGAGCAGGTTAACCTGAGCAAGGGCTGCCAGCGCTTTTTCTCCAGCAAAACGGTCCAACAGCTGGCGTTGCTTTTCCTGGCTGAGAAGAGAATTTGTTTCCGGCTGCATATGCATGTCCGCCAGGCTGCCGCCTATTTTTCTATAGTATCCCAGAGTGACTGTCTGCCCGTTGATGCGGCAGAGATTTTTTCCCGTGCGGGTAATTTCCCTGGTCATTACTATTATTTCATCTTCGAGGTCGTCAAAACCCATTTCTTCTAAAAGCAAAGCAAGTTCTTTTATGCCGCCGATAGCAAATGTTGCTTGTATTAAAGCCTTTTTAGCTCCAGTGCGGATCTGCCCGGCTGACGTCCTGCCCCCAAGGGCTGCCTGCAGGGCGTCTATAATGATAGATTTACCGGATCCGGTTTCACCGGTGAGCACGTTAAAACCATCCTGAAAGTCGATATTCAACTGGTCAATGATCCCAAAGTTTTTAATAAAAATACTGAGCAGCATTTTTCTACCCCCCGAGCAGGTCCCCAAACCTTTTTAACACCGCGCCGGCAACTCCCTTGGGTTTTACTACCACCAGTATCGTGTCGTCCCCGCCAACTGTGCCAATGATCTCGTCCCAACCGGCCTGGTCTATGGCCGAAGCAACACCCTGGGCGCTGCCTGGATTTGTTTTTACTATGATCAGGTTCTCACTGGCATCAAACCCGATCACTGCATCAAGGAAAATTCTTTTCAAACGCTCTCCGCTGTAGGGCAGGCGGTTTTCACCCGGGCGGGCATAGTAAAATTCATTGTTTTCAAAGGGTATCTTTATTAACCCCAATTCCTTAATGTCCCTGGAAACAGTAGCCTGGGTGACCTTATAGCCGCTTTTTTTTAATTCACCGGACAACTCATCCTGGGTCCCGACACGCTGGCGCCTGATTATTTCGAGTATCTTATGCTGCCGCCCGGCCTTCATTTAACCCCCGCCTTTTCAATGACAATAACAACCGGCGCGGTAGCAGCCCGGTTTAATATAACTATCTTAATCACACTAAAAAGAGCATTGTCCAGGCCGGCGGAAATTTTTTCGACGGCTTCATACTCTTCCCTGCCTCCGGGATGCCCCGTGTATAGCACCAGGCCGATCCGGCCGCCCGGGCGCAGTAACCCCAGGGCCGATTGAAGAGCCGGCACAGTCGAATCCGCCTTTGTTATAAAAGAATGTTCACCACCGGGCAGGTACCCCAGGTTGAAAATCACACGATCAACCGGACCAGAGACATAACGCTCCATGTGCTCATGACTGTCTTTTACTAATGTAACCCGATCAGCCATTCCTGCGTCTTCCAGAAGCAAACGTGTGGATTGAAGCGCATCCTCCTGTATATCGAAGGAAAAGACCCTGCCGTCCGGACCGGCCAGCCGGGCCATAAAGAGGGTGTCATTCCCCCTGCCGGCTGTCGCGTCAACAAATGTTCCACCGCTCTGCGCAGTACAGGACAAAAATTGCTGAACCAGGTGAACGGCGCTGTCCAAACCCCTAGACACCGTTTCTTTCTCCCTCTTCTTTTAATTTTTTTCGCATTATTTCAAAAAAGTTCCTACCGGTAATCCGTAGAAATTTTGCTTTACGAGGAGCTCGCCTGACCACAATTTGATCATACTGGCGCAGGCTGAACACATATTGTCCGTCTATAGTAAGCGTCACCGCGCCGCCATCTGACAACAACGCTACCTTGATTACGCTGTCGGGCGCGGTAACCACAGGTCTGGCCCACAAGGAGTGGGGGCAGATGGGAGTAAGCAGAATTAAATCGTGATCCGGTGACACCAGGGGACCACCGGCGGACAGGGAATAGGCGGTTGAACCAGTAGGACTGGCTATGATCAAACCATCCGCATGGTATTTGTTTACAAAATTATCATTTACATATGCCTCCATGCGGATCAGCCTGGCAATAGCGCCCTTGCTTATGACCACATCATTCAGCCCAACAGCATGTTCTACTATAGCGCCATCCCTGTTGACCGCAGCCTCCAGCATCATTCTCTCTTCCACAAAGTACTGGCCGGCCAAAATTTTTCCCAGGTCGTCCAGCGCTTCCGGCACGTCTATTTCGGTAAGAAAACCAAGGTGCCCCATGTTTATGCCGATGAGGGGTGTGCCTGCTTTAGCTACCTGCCGTGCCGTCCAGAGCATGGTCCCGTCTCCGCCAAACACAATCACGCACTGCGCCTTTTCGAACAACTGCTCCTGAGGCACACCAAGCCTGGATAGACCAATAATGCGGGCTGTATCATCTTTGATCATAACCTCGCAGTCTCTTTCTTCCAGCCAGCGGGTTATCTGTTCAACAAACCGTTGGACTCCCTGCTTATTAAGATTTACTACCAGTCCGAATTTTTTCAATTAACGAGTCCTCCGCGGTAGTTTAAACTGGTTAAATATTTAAGCCTGCAGGTAACCAAAATTAATATGGGCTGTTTTCACAATATGATTAATATCGCAATCTGCTGGTAACCCATTTTTCTTAAAATAAACTAAAAATTCGATATTTCCTTCCGGTCCGGTGACAGGAGAATAATCCAGGCCGCCGATTACCCAGCCCAGCTCTTTAATCACAGCCGTGACAGCATTCAACACCGCCGCGTGGACAGCCGGGTCCCTGACAACTCCTTTTTTGCCCACCTTGTCTCGACCTGCCTCAAACTGAGGTTTAACCAGCGCCACTCCCTCGGCATCCGCCGTGGTAAGCTCGCCAACCCTGGGCAGGACCTTCGCCAGTGATATAAAGGATACGTCAATAGTGGCAAAATCCGGAGTTTCCGGCAGGGACTCTTTGGTCAGGTAGCGAATATTGGTACGCTCCAATACCACCACCCGGGGATCGTTCCGCAACTTCCAGGCCAACTGGCCGTAACCGACATCGACCGCGTAAACCAGCCGGGCCCCGTTCCTGAGGGCACAGTCGGTAAACCCGCCAGTAGACGCGCCCACATCCAGGACTATCCGATCTTTCAGTTCCAGGCCGAAAGATTTTATTGCCTTCTCAAGTTTAAGCCCGCCACGGCTCACATAAATCAGGGAACTACCGCGGATTTCAATATTTGACTCCGGCTTAATCAGTAAGCCCGGTTTGTCTGCTCTTTGCCCGTTTACAAAAATCAAACCGGCCATAATGGCCGCCCTTGCCTTTTCCCTGCTGGGGTAGCAACCCTCTTCGGCCAGCCTTACATCCAATCGTTGTTTCTTTTGGGACAAAGGAAGATACCCCCGAACTAATTTATGATCATACTCTCACGGCACATTGTGATATATTTTTTTAAATCCTGATTTGCTTTATTTTTTGTCCGCAACTATTTTAAGCCCTTTGGAGCGGTTTATGTGTACTATTTTTTTCGCCACCGTCTCGACTATATGTTTTACCGTCAGGCCGTATCTGTCTCTCAGTATAGCCGGGCTGCCGTGTTCCACAAAAACATCCGGTATGCCGAAACAATGGGTTCTGATCTCCTTCAGGCTCCTGGCAGACAGCAGTTCAAGCACCGCGCTGCCAAAACCTCCTTGCAGGACATGCTCCTCCAGAGTAAACAGCATATCAGTCTGTTTGGCGTAGTGTAATATGCATTCCTCGTCAAGGGGTTTTACAAACCTTGCGTTAATAACAGAGGCGCTAATCCCCCTATCCTCAAGAGCAGCTGCAGCTTCCACCGCCAGTCGAACAGTGTTGCCTATCGCCAGAAGGGTAACATTAGATCCTTTTTTCAATACCTCCGCCTGTCCGATAGGAATTGGCGTTAAATTATCATCCAGCGCACAGCCGATACCGGCCCCCCGCGGGTACCGCAAAGCTGCGGGGCCGGAGTGCTTGATTGCAGTGGCCAGCATATGCTGCAGTTCATTCTCATCTTTTGGAGCCATGACCACCATGTTTGGAATCGGCCTCAGGTAAGCAAAGTCAAAGAGGCCGTTGTGAGTAAAGCCATCTTCCCCCACTATGCCCGCCCTGTCTATGGCAAAGGTCACCGGGAGTTTCTGCAGGCATACATCATGCAGAATCTGGTCATAGGCACGCTGCAAAAATGTTGAGTAAATAGTCACTACAGGATGATATCCGCCGGCAGCCATACCGGCAGCCATAGTAACGGCGTGCTGCTCGGCGATGCCCACATCAAAAAAACGTTTCGGATAAAGCCTGGCAAAATTGGTCAGGCCTGTGCCGCTGGTCATTGCCGCGGTTATCGCGACAACCCTTTCATTCCGGTGGGCCAGTTTGCTCATGGCCCGGCCAAAGATATCCGTGTACGAAGGAATACTACTGTTTTTATAAACTTTTCCGCTGGCCGGGTCAAAGGGGCCCACACCGTGAAAACGGCCGGGGTTGTTTTCGGCCGGCTTGTAACCCCTGCCTTTTTTTGTTAATACATGGATTAAAACCGGCCCTTTCATGTTTTTGGCCCGCCGCAAAACTTCGGCCAGCTGCTTAATATCGTGCCCGTCAACCGGACCAAGGTAGATAAATCCCAGCTCCTCAAAAATCATACCGGGTACCACCAGGTATTTCAAACTGTCCCTTAACTTAAAACCGAGGCGCAGCAAAGCCGAACCAACAGGTATTTTGCGCATCAGCTGTTCCAGCTCTTCTTTGCCTCTGGTGTACATAGGATCGGTGCGCAGCCTGGCCAGGTACCCGGAGATGGCGCCGACGTTCTGCGCTATGGACATCTCATTATCGTTTAATATTACTATTAAATCTTTTTTTAGATGCCCGGCGTTATTAAGCGCTTCAAAAGCCATACCGCCGGTCAATGCCCCGTCGCCTATAATCGCTACTATTTTATATTTTTCACCACTCAAATCCCGGGCCACAGCCATACCAAGGGCAGCCGAAATCGAAGTGCTGCTGTGTCCCGTCCCAAAAACGTCATATGTGCTCTCCGCGGGGCACAAAAAACCGCTGATGCCCCCCAGTTGGCGCAGTGTACAAAATTTTTCCCGCCGCCCGGTGATGATTTTGTGGGCATAGCTCTGGTGTCCCACATCCCATAAGATTTTATCCGGGGGTGTATGAAAAACTTTATACAAGCCCAAAGTTAGTTCAACCACACCTAAGCTGGGCGCGAGATGCCCACCGTTCTTTGCCACGGTTTCAATGATCAGCCGACGGATTTCTCCAGCCAGCTTATTAAGCTGCGGGTAACTGAGACTATGTACGTCGTCGGGGGAGTTTATTTGCTTTAAAAGACTGCCCATATCTTTATTCATCCTTCTTGTTCCTGGGTGCCCGGTTCTTCCTGAAGGGACTGTAACCGGTTGTTTCTTCCACTCCAGCCAGCATCCTGCCAACAAAAAAAATTACATCGTTGGGGTAAGACAAGGCAATTTTTTTGGAAATAGCTTTACCAGAAACAATCACAGCGGCAATAAATGCGGTCATCAGAATATTCAGCCAGAACTGGTTTAAATCAGGATTTAGCTTAATGATCTGCACAACCATAGATATCCCCAGCGCACCCCCCACAGTCGTGGTAATATCACTCAACATGTCGTTAGTTAAGTTAGCAACTTTATCAGCATTCCTGATTAGTTGGAGGCCCTGGGACGCCCCTCTGATCCGTTTGGCCGATTTGGCGTTGAAAGGAACATGGGATGCCGCAGTAACTGCCGTACCCACTACATCCGCCGCAATATTTATTAGGATAATAACAATCAAAAAGAAAACAGCTAAAATAATACTGTTTAATTTTAAAGTAAAATACTCTGAAAAATAGGTGAAAACGATTGCTAATAAAAATGAAGCTATTCCTACCAAAACTATATATCTACCGGAAACGGTAGATTTATTATTGCCCAAAATTTTCACCTCATATGTCGGGATACACGCGGGCGATTATGTGAATACTTTATATAATAAATGACAGCAGACCGGGTAAATATTGTGGCTTAGGTCTAGCAGGTTTTCCCAAACAACTGCCGGCTGTTGCCATACCGGTGGTTTCCCTTTAAAGCTGTTCCCGGCCGTCACCGATAGCGGAGCTAGATCACCACTCAGTCCACACTGCAATCCCCGGCCTGCCCTGGAATCCCGGACAGCCTAGGAGTTTTCCCCGACAGACTCACCTTTTCTATCCTCTTTTGCAGGAAGGGTTTCAATCAACAAATTCCGTTCATGGGCCCATGATCAGCCTTTGCACATAAGATATCCGCCAAACCCACTCAAGGCAGGCTACACTGCACGCAGCGGTAACCACGTGCAGGTTTAACCCCAAGCCATAGTTGACCACGAATGGCTGCCCCACGAACTTGGGTCTCCACGGAGGCGGGGTCAACGCCCGCATGCCATTGCGGGTCGCCCCACCTCCTTAACTCCCAGTACCGACCCCCAACTGGGCGTCAGCAGCCAGCACCAGGAACTTCATCGATATGCCATTGACGGATTTTTAGGCCCGCCTTCAAAAAGGATTGTCTGACTAGGATACTGCGTCATTTATCGAAAAAACCTTTTTACAAGCTTTAATTATAACAAAACAGCGATGCATTATCAAACACCGCTTGAATTGAAATTCAATCGCCTGGATTGATATTGAGGTTGTTAACTAAAATTAATTAAACAGGGTTTGTAAAGCTGGCCCGGTGTCTAAAAATCACGTTTAATTACGTATTCCACCAGGGTTCTTAGAAAATCAGCCTCTCTGTCGAATGGCCGCAGCGCTTCTTTAGCACTTTCCACAGCAGACCGGGCTTTTTCTTTTGAATTCTCCAGGCCGAATAGAGCCGGGTAAGTGGCTTTCTTATTTCTCATATCGCTGCCCACAGGTTTTCCAAGCTTTTTCTCATTGCCTTCTATATCAAGAATATCATCCTTGATCTGAAAAGCCAGGCCCAGGTATTCCGCGTATTCTGTAAGGTGCGCGAGTGCCTCCGCACCGGCGCCGGCCAGGATAGCCCCAGTTCTCACCGCTACCCTGTACAGAGACCCGGTCTTATTACGGTGGATATATTCCAGCGTAGCCGTGTCAATTTCTTTCTCCGCTGAAAAGGTATCCACAACCTGGCCGCCGATTAACCCCCTGGTGCCGGCGCCGGCCGCCACTTCATGGATTACCCTGACCACATCTGCCGGTTGGCAAGTGCTGCATTCCGCCAGCAGCTTAAAAGCCAGGGTAAGCAGGGCGTCACCAGCCAAAAGGGCTATAGTTTCCCCATAAACCTTGTGGTTGGTCAGCTTGCCCCGGCGGTAATTGTCATTGTCCATTGTCGGCAGGTCATCATGTATCAGGGAATACGAATGTATGAGCTCGACTGCGCAGGCGGCCGGCATAACATCCCGGGCAGTACCCCCGGCCACTTCCGCCGCGGCTATAAGCAAGGCCGGCCTGAATCTTTTCCCCCCGCCCAGCACACTGTAGCGCATGGCCTGGTGGATCAGGGGCGGGTAGGCGTCCGGAGCAGGCATAAAATGTTCCAGCGCCTCGTTCACAACAGCAACCTTTTGATCAAGTTCTTCTTTAAAACTAAGTTTCTCTTTAAAGTCCACAACCGTTTCCTTCCAATGCAGCTGGCAGAGAATCAATATCTTTTAAAGATAACTCACCGCTGTCATCCCTGGTAAGGATTGCTATACGCTGCTCAGCAGCTTGGAGATTCCGGCTGCATATACGGGATAGCTCAATACCCTCGGCAAACAACTCTAACGCTTTCTCGAGAGGGAGACCGCCACCTTCTAACTCCCGTACAACTGCCTCCAATCGTGAAATGGCCTCATCAAAACTGAGGACTTTACCTTCTTCAGCCATAGCCGTCCTCCAAACAATGTTTTTTTCATTATACCTAAAAACATTTATGTTTTAAATACAAAATGTGGTATTCAGGTTACCCGCCAATCCTTTCCCGTACCACAGCCAGGGCCTGGCTTTTAAGCTTCCCGGCTTCTTTCAGCATATTTTCTTTTTCCGCCAGGATCCGGTCTGTATAATTCCGGTCCTTAATTATCGGAGTGTTTATGTCCACATTTAGAAGGGCTCCGTTCAGAGCCGCCTCAATCATCACAGCAGCAACTCCGGCGTCGCTAATGGCCGCTTTATTGCCTATCCCTGATAATCTACAGGTCACCTGCAGCGCCTGCAGACAAACCCGGGCCATTTCCATAGGAATCTCTGTGGCGCCTTTAAGGGCTTCCTGGACAGCGTTTTCCCGCGCCTCCTTCTCCTCCTCCGCAACCCTGGGCCTACGGTAAGCCGACATTAATTTATTAAATATTTTAATATCATTCTCTGTCAATTCCATCAGCTTCTCGGTTAAGCCTTCGGCTGTGGCCAGATATCCGGTAACCAGGGACTCAACATCTTTATATTTATCTTTGCCGATGGTTAAGTTACAGACCATCGCGGTCATGGCCAGGCCAAGAACCGCTGCAATCGCGGAAATACTGCCGCCGCCGGGTGTCGGCGATTTAGAAGACGAGAGCTTGATTATTTCACGTAAACTTTGATCATAAAGCGTACCCACTTTACTTGCCACCTTCATTTTCATTTTGCTGTAAGGCAATGGCTTTAATGACATTTTTCAGAATCAAACTTGTGGTAATGCTGCCCACACCGCCGGGCACCGGCGAAATCGCCCCGGCTACCTTTTCCGCATTTACGAAGTCTACATCACCGCAGATACCTCCACCGGGGGCGCTGTTTATACCCGCGTCGACAACGACGGCGCCGGGTTTAATCATGTCGGCGGTAATAAATCCGGCTTTCCCCACGGCCGAGATCAGGATATCGGCCTGACGGGTGTGACCAGGCAGGTCTCTAGTTCTAGTATGGCAGACAGTGACAGTAGCGTTCTGGTTGAGCATCATAAAGATGAGAGGCTTGCCGACAGTTTCGCCGCGGCCCACCAGGACAGCGTGTTTACCGCTGATTTCAATTCCGTTGCGCACCATTATTTCGATGCAGCTTTGGGGCGTGGTGGGAAAAAGTCCTTCGCCGTTACTCAGTATGTATCCCTTGTTGACAGGATGGACGCCGTCTACGTCCTTCAAAGGAGAAACCGCCTGCAGCACTTTTTGTTTGTTCATTCCCGGGGGCAGAGGCAGCTCGATCATGATCCCGTGGATGCTGTCATCTGCATTTAGTCTCTCGAGAAGAGCTATAACATCTTCTTCAGAGGATTTCTCAGGCATAGCGAACAATTCATATTCAACCGCGGCAGCGCCGCATGATTTTTCAATAGAGCGGGAATATAGCACAGAGGCCGGGTCTTCTCCCACCAGGACAACAGCCAGTTTGGGATTGACACCGCTATCCCGCAGCCTGGCTACCGCCCCTTTGACTTCCTCCCTGATAGATGCCGCGACCTTTTTTCCTTCAATGATGGTTGCCATTCTTTCTTCCCCTTTTTCTGAATTTCTAGCTGTTCTTTCCCTCTACGATGCAGTCCAATATTCCCTTTTGCAGCCGCACAGCCAGCCTCTCTCCTATTTCAACAGTGTCGGCTTCACTGATCACGTGTTTACCATCAGGGGTGGTACAAATGCTGTACCCCCTGGCCAGAGTGGCCAGTGGGCTTAACGCCTGCAGCCGCCCCGCCAGTACGGCCAGCCGTTTTTCTTCCTTTCCGGCCAGGCTAGTAATGACCTGGACCAGACGGTGGCTCAAAAAATCCAGGGACTGCTGCCTGGTTCCGCAGATGACATCCACCGGCCTGGTAAAAACACGACCGGTGAGACAGGCGTTGAGCCGCTGCTTGTATCCTGCTGTTTTTTCATGCATAGCGCTGTACAGGCGGCTGTTTAAAGCCTTGATGTAGCGATCCATGTCCCTTTTATCCGGCACAGCCATTTCAGCGGCCGCGGAAGGAGTCGCAGCCCGCGCGTCTGCAACAAAATCAGCAATAGTAAAGTCAGTTTCGTGACCCACTGCAGATATAACCGGTATCGTTGAGTTGTATATGCTGCGCGCTACAATTTCGGTATTAAAAGCCCAGAGCTCTTCCAGGGAACCTCCGCCCCGACCGGTAATAATCAAGTCCACACCGCCCCACCTGTTTAACAGATGGATGCCCCGGGCGATGTCCGGGGGTGCGCCTTCACCCTGGACCAGGACGGGCGCCAGGATGATCTGCAGCCCGGACCAGCGGCGCCTGATTATTTCCACAATGTCCCTCACTGCCGCCCCTGTTAGCGAAGTAACAATCCCAATCCGGCGCGGCAACAGAGGCAGAGGTTTCTTATGTTTTGGGTCGAAAAGCCCTTCGGCCTGAAGTCTTTCTTTCAGCTGTTCAAAGGCCAGGTGCAGGGCGCCTGTCCCGTCAGGCTGAATTTCCCCGGCATATAACTGGTACGCCCCGTCACGCTCATAAACGGAAATGTAACCACGCACTATGACAGCCATGCCGTTATTCGGACGAAAGACTAAGGACCGGCTCTTTGAACGAAACATAACTACCTTCAGGGTGCTGGTGTTATCTTTCAAAGTAAAATACAAATGTCCTGAGGAGGCGGCCTTAAAATTAGATATCTCACCTTTAACCCAAACATTGGCCAGAAGATAGTCATTGTCAATTATGTTTTTAATATGCTGGGTTAATTCCCTCACTGTCAGTATACGCAATGAATTATCTCCTTCTGGCATCATAATCCCCGCTTTTGCAAATATACAAACCGGATTATGGCATAACTATTCTATAAATGGATTATTAAATCCTCCTGCATTCCCCAATGGTGTTTAAAGCTCTGGTACGGGATATTTATACCTGAATTGAAAAAACCACCGTCAGGTGGCCAATTAGACGCAAGTCTGATGGGACGTGGTTGTCCAGATATTTCTACAGGGCGATATTTATTCCGCTATTACAGCCGGGAACATGCCCCGGATCCTTAATCTAAAGCTAGACTGCCGTCAGGCGGCATATTGCTGTTTAAAACCTTCTCCGGAGTGTATTCCTCAATATTTTCGATCACTTTGCCCAGGATACCGTTTATAAACTTACCCGAATCAGGCCCACCAAATATTTTTCCCAGGTCAATAGCTTCGTTTACTGAGACATTGTTCGGTATGTCGTCACAAAAAAACACCTCGTATAGCGCCAGCCGCATTAAATTCCGGTCCACATTGGCCATTCTCTCCAGTCTCCAGTCTTTACTGACAACTGCGATAACCCGGTCAATAAAAGCTGAATTGGCCAGTACACCATAAACAAGTTTCCCGGCAAAGTCTTCTTTGTCTGTCATTTTACCAAATTCTTCGTCATCCAGATGATCCAGATAATCCATCGCTTCTCCAGGGTCGGCGCCGCCGATATCAACTTGGAATAAAACCTGGAGCGCTCTTTTCCTGGCCTGTCTCCTGCTCATGGTACCTCCTGGCGGTCAGCTAAAATTAATAAACTATCATTGTAGCATTCCCTGATACGCATTTTTTTACTGGCGATCCCCGAATAATTTCTCGTACATCGTCTTGAAATCTACTTTATCATCCAACCTCTTGCCGATATAATAGCCGGCAACAATACAGACCGCAACGAAAAGCGCTTTAAACAAACCGTATGTAATGGCAAACCAGCCAAAGACCAGTCCCAGCAGGATGCCAATGATCTTTCCCGGGTGTTTTTCGATAAAATCCTGAAACATACCCATTTAATCAGCCCTTTCCTTCAAGTTTACTCAACTCTCGGCTTTTTCACAGAGATGCTTTGAATATGTATTTCCACACTGCTTACCTGCAGCCCTGTAATCTCAAATAATTTTTCTTTAATCATGTCTTGGATTTCTGCCGAAGCGTCCGGCACATTGATATCCGGTGTTACTGAAGCCTGCACCTTTAAACCCACACCCTGGGGTACCCCGACCATCCGCGAGCTGACTTCCTTGACCCCGTGGATCTTCCCTGCTACTTTGTTCGCCAGATCTTCCACAGCACTGACAGACAAATTCACCTGGCCCAGAGCGTTTTCCGCCAGCACCACGTGATGAGATTTCTTTTGAGGCCTGTAAATGCTTGTCCAGAACAGCCTGGTCCCAATTAATATGATCACAGCCATCAGTGGCCAGAAAACCTCCGGCCGGCCGGGATAAAAAACATCCCTCAGCAGGGCCAGAGGAACTGTCCAGCCAAGCATAACCGCTGAAAAAAGGATAAACAACAAGGTCATAAACAAAGAATATGCTGTTAATAGAACACGATCAAAAAGGTTCACCCGGCAGACCCCCTTAAAAATTAACCCCCTCGTAAGGGGGTTGATTCCGGCATTATCTAACCCTGTGCTCTTCTTCCTTTAACTCTGAAGCAAAAGCAACTCCCTGGACATTAACATTAGCCTCGACAACAGTCAACCCGGTCATCCGCTCAACCGCATTTTTTACACTTTCCTGGATCTGGGCGGCAATATCAGGGATACGGACCCCATAGTCTATGATCACAGAAAGATCTATAGCCGCTTCTTTCTCCCCTACTTCAACCTTAATACCCTTGGCCAGGTTTTTCCTGCCAAGCATTTCAACGATACCGCCCGCCAAACCGCCGCTCATACCGGCCACTCCTTTTATTTCGATGGCGGCCAACCCGGCAATTACTTTTACCACATCATCGGCGATCCTGATCGTACCCAGACTTGTCTGCTCTTCACTGGCAATTTCGCTAAGATCCAATTCAACACCTCCATCAAGAGATATAGTTCAAATATGACTTCTACTATAATTTTCAACCTTTTGTTTCTGAGAATTGATGGTTTAATGTAAATGCTATGGTAAATTTAGCACATTCATTATAGCAAATATGGTAAATTAACGCAAACGTAAACATTTTTACTTCTATTCACCAAGAATACGCCGCTGAATAAAATTTGTGTAAATGTCACCCCGCTGAAAAAAAGCATTCTTTAAAACCTGCTGGTGAAAGGGTATGGTAGTCGGGATACCCTTGATCACAAACTCCTGCAGCGACCGCTGCATGCGGGCGATGGCTTCCTCTCTGTCCTGGCCCCAAACAAGCAGTTTGCCGATCAGGGAGTCATAGTAAGGAGGTATTGTATATCCGGCGTAGACAACGCTGTCTACCCTGACCCCAGGCCCGCCGGGCGGTATATAAGTGTCAATTTTACCTGAACATGGTCTGAAATTATTACTTGGGTCTTCAGTGTTGATCCGGCACTCGATAGCATGGCCTTTTATTGAGACATCCTCCTGTTTAAACCCCAGCTTTTCACCTGCGGCAACACGTATCTGCTCTTTAATCAGGTCAATACCGGTGACCAGTTCGGTAACCGGGTGCTCCACCTGGATCCTGGTGTTCATCTCCATAAAATAAAAGTTATGATTCTTATCAAATAAAAATTCAACGGTTCCGGTGCTGTAATAGTTAACCGCCCTGGCCGCCCGCAGTGCCGTTTCACCCATCTCCGCTCTCAGCTCAGGCGTGAGGGCGAGCGACGGCGCTTCCTCGAGCACCTTTTGGTTACGCCTCTGGATCGAGCAGTCCCTTTCACCCAAGTGTACAATACTACCGTGCATGTCCCCCAGGACTTGAAACTCTATATGCCGGGGTTCTTCCAAATATTTTTCCAAGTACATCTCGTCATTACCAAACGCGGCCTGTGCTTCTGATTTTGCCGTGATCACAGCATTTTTCAGATCGCCGGAATTCTGCACTATTCTCATACCCCGGCCGCCCCCACCTGCGCTGGCCTTGACCATGACCGGGTATCCGATCTTTTCAGCTGTTGCCAGAGCCGTTTCGATATCCCGGATCACACCGTCCGATCCCGGCACCACCGGAACACCCGCGCGGATCATGGTTTCCCTGGCTAAAGCCTTATCCCCCATCTGCTGGATGGCGGGTACGGGCGGACCAATAAAAGTAATGCCGCATTTCGCGCATACTTCAGAAAAATCAGCATTTTCCGCTAAAAAACCGTAGCCGGGATGAATGGCGTCCGCCCCGGAGACGATAGCGGCGCTGATAATGTTAGTAAAGTTCAGGTAGCTTTTGGCCGATGGCGCCGGTCCGATACAGAAGGCCTCATCCGCCCACCACACGTGGAGGCTGTCTTGATCCGCCTCAGAATACACGGCAACTGTGCTGATGCCCATTTCCCGGCAGGCTCTAATAATCCGGACAGCTATTTCACCCCGGTTGGCAATCAGGATTTTTTTGAACATCTTTTCCCTCCATGAAGTTGATTAAACCTGGCTGCAGATTTCTTTATACTTTAATCAAGAAAACAACCTGGCCGTACTCTACCGGCTGCCCTTTTTCAACCTTCACTTCCATAATTTCGCCATCAAATTCAGATTTTATCTCGTTCATTAATTTCATTGCTTCAATAATACACAGAACCTGTCCTTTGTTAACCCTGTCTCCCACTTTTACGTACGGGGCTGATTCAGGTGACGGGGCATCATAAAATGTACCGACCATAGGCGCCTTAACAGGTTGCAGGCCGGACCCGGACTCATCCTGCGCCTGTACCGGCAGGACTTTCTCAGAAACATGTTTTTCCTGGTGGGGCCCATTTGCCCGTGGCGCATTACCCTGGGCCGGCGCTTCAACAGCGGAAAAGCCACCTTTTCTGATCGCCAGTTTGATTCCGGCGCTTTCCAGGGATACCTCAGTAATATCTGTATCATCTATAAATTTAATCAATTCTTTAACGTCTGATATATTCATTTCATCTACCTCCTTGACGGCACCAGGGGCTGGCGCCTCATTTGCAGCCTGCCGCAGCGGAATTGTTTCCTTTACAGGGCCTCCGGCCTTTTCCTGTACCGGCGCTTTCTTGAGATCCGCCGGTATAATTTTTCCCAATTGGGGCAGGTTCTCGTTCCTGTTATTGGGCTGCTCCGCCTGGTATTTTCCGGTACGCCTGAATTCAAAAAACCGCCTGGCTACCTGGGGAAACAAAGCGTATGAAATAAGATCCTCTTCGCTGGCAACCTGGCCGGCCATTTCATTTCTCAGCCTTTCCATTCTTGGCTCCAGCCCGTCGGAAGGTTTGCCGTTAATAGGCGCGCGGTCTCCCAGGACCTTGCGCGCTATATCCTGGTTGATCGGAGCGGGAGGCCGGCCGTAATAACCCTGGATATAGTCACGCACTTCACCCGGAACCAGCTTATAACGTTCCCCCGTTAAAACGTTCAGCACGGCCTGGGTCCCTACAATCTGGCTGGTAGGTGTGACTAAGGGCGGGTAACCCAGATCCTCTCTCACCCGGGGTATTTCCTCCAGCACCTCGCCCAGACGGTAAAGAGCCTTCTGCTCTTCCAGTTGGGTGACCAGGTTGGCGATGGCGCCGCCCGGCACATAGTGATCAAAAACACGCATATCGTTTATTCTTGTGACACCCCGTTTAAAACCTTTTTCCTTTCTAATCTTTTCAAAATACTCGGCTATCTCAAACAGCCTGTGGATATCAAGCTCCGTATCCCAGGGAGAGCCCTGCAGGGCGCGCACCACGGTCTCAACCGGCGGCTGGGAGGCGCCGAAAGCAAGAGGCACCGTGGCCGTGTCAATTACATCCACGCCCGCTTCAGCCGCTTTGAGATAGGTGCCCACCGCCAGCCCTCCGATATAGTGACAGTGCAGTTGCACAGGCAGGTCATGGTTTTCCTTGAGTGATTTAACTAGTTCATAAGCCCGGCACGGAGCTAACAGGCCGGCCGTGTCTTTTATACAGATCGAATCCGCGCCCATTTCAGCGAGCTGCCGGGCCAGGTCCGTATAATGCTCATTGGTATGAATCGGGCTTACCGTGTACACCATCGCGGCCTGGACGTGGGCGCCAGCTTTTTTCGCCGAGTGTATCGCCGTCTCCAGGTTGCGGATATCGTTTAAGGCGTCGTATATTCTGATAATACTAATACCGTTCTCCACCGATTTAGTAATATAAGCGTCTACCACGTCGTCCGGATACTGCTGATAGCCGACCAGCGACTGCCCCCTGATCATCATTTGCAGGGGCGTGTTGCGGATGATCTTCCTCAACTGGCGGAGCCTTTCCCAGGGATCCTCATTAAGGTATCTTAACCCCACGTCAAAAGTATGTCCGCCCCACACCTCCAGGGAATGGTACCCGATGTTATCCAGTTTCTCAGCAATTGGCAGCATATCAGCATTGCGCATCCTCGTTGCCCAGAGGCTTTGGTGGGCATCACGCAAAGTAGTATCAGTGATTTTCAATCTGTTTTCCATTGTTAAACCTCCCTGCAGGCCGGAATATAAAAATCAGGTTGCTGCTTAATTGAAGACAACCTGATCCAATTATTATGCCCACAAAAACATTATATTTAATTATTCAAGGTTTGGAAACCTCTTTGCCGCAAGTATACAATATATACGCAATATATATCGGGGACATTCTTCCAACCGCAAAGGCAGGCCCCAAATAAGAGGTGTGTCCCCATTCCTCTGTCAGGTAACATGAACGATACAAGTCGCCAGAAACAGAGGTGTGTCCCCGTTCATCTGTCTGGTACCTTGCAACAGCAATAGCTGCCAGAAGCGGGGATGTGTCTCCGTCCCTTATATTTTTGGTATAATTATTATGTTTTGGGCGTCTACACCGGTCCGGCGGGAAACCAGGTTGTTTATCTCAGTTGATTCACTGATTGACAGTTTGTCGGACGTGACGATGACAGTCACGGCCCGGTCATCGGCTATAACCGCGGCGTCTTTAAACCCTTTTGCCCTGAGCAGGTTCTCCAGTTCGATTTCTTTCTCCATTTTGCTGCTGATGGCCAGCAGGTGCTCCTGGGCCTTTTGCCTGGTTTCTCCGGCTGAGTTTACGTTATTGATCACTTCTCTCAGCCACTCAATCCTCTGCCCCCGGGTCCGGTCTCTCTCCAGCCGGTACTCGACAAAGAAGTCGGCACTGTCATCCCCCCCGTCAGGAGCGGCTTCTTCTGTCTTGTTAGCAAAAAAGGGCTGCGGGGTGATCTCTTCAATACTGATATCGCTAACCGCGGGCTGGCTTACAGGCATACTCTGTTCCGGGTTCTTTTTTTCAAACAGGTTGCCCTTCAGGCCGGCCAGCAGGAGCAGAACTCCACATATGCCCATTAAAATCAACGTCAAGGTACGCCGCTTAATAATAACTGAAAACATCTCTATCTCCTTTCCATCGGCAGGACAAGTATCTTCTGAGGCTCCACGCCAACTGCCACTCTCGTCGCTTCGTAGAGTTTTGCCTTCACCCTGGCGTTGCCGGCGCCGTCGGCTACCACCAGTACCCCGGCTATTTGTGGAGCTGCCTGCCTTTCGACCACGGGCTGTTCACCCCCGCTGCCGCTGCGGTTCATGACCAGCTGACTGCTGCCTGTTTCTTCCGTGGTAGTGCGCGTACCGCCTCCCTGGTCTTTTTCCTCAGTTAATTTTTTGCCTGTAGTATCGTTAACAGCATACTCCGACCTGGTGGTGCCTGACAGCCGCACTGAAACCTCAACCCTGCCGGCGCCCTCTACCTGCCGCAGCATTTCACAAAGTTTACTGCCAAGCTGTTCTTCCTCAGCAGTCATTGCACTCCTGGCCTGTTCAGGCGCCGCGTTAACATTACCTTCCTGCGGCGGGGTTTGTCCGGTGGAATACCCTGGGTCGTGATCAGGACCGATGACTGCGGAAAATATTAAGATGGCAACTCCCAGGGCCGCCATTACTACAAGCCATATGCCACGTCCTCCCGGGTACTTTGCTGGAAGCTTGCTTTCGTTCTTTCTGCCAAAACCAAGGAATTCAAGTAGTTTACTCAAAAACGTCACCTCCGTTTATCTGTACATAACCTTTACTTGCTGCTGTTCCAGACTATAGAAGTCAGCGACCATGCCAATCAGGCCGGACACGGTACCGCGCGGCGGGCCCGCATCCGCTGCCGGCTCCGGCCCGGTTTCACCGGCGCCGTTGACAGTTACAGTAACCGGCTTTACTTCTTCGATGGCAATACTGCTTTCCGGTGTTGGCGTGCCGGCAGTTTGATCAACATATAAAACTACTTCTTTAATCTGCCCAAAGTCAGATTCGCTGCTGCTGGACTGGACCTTTACATCCACTTCTACCACCGGTGGATCCTGATAGACGCTGGTAAGCGCTATTATCTGTCTGGCTATGCCGGTCTCATATTGTTCGATCGCTTTCTGCTGCTGCTCGCCTGAGATTTTTTCTCCCGCCTCCATAACATTGGAAACATCCATTTTATCTCCTTCAGTAGTAAATGCAGACAACTCTCCGCTGTAGTCCCACTGCACAATAGTGCCCACTGTCTGAATCACAGCTATGATAATCAGGAGGCCCATTACCATTTTTACATACTTTTTCAGATCACCATGCGGCAGGAACATTTCCAGGAACAATGCCAGGATCACAATAATAATAATGTTCTGTACCAGGCTGCGGATTGCTTCCACTGGACCCCCCCTTCCCGGTCAGGCTTTAATGCCGGACGTTAAGCCGTTACAGCCGCTGCCTCGTTCACCTTAACATGACCGTTATGTTGCCTATGCCCACTACGATGGTAATGGTAAAAAAGAATAGCAGCCCCACTGTGGCCACCGCGGCAAAAACCAGAAAAAGGCTGTTGCCAAGGCTGTTCAAGCAGTCCACCATCTGCCCGTCAGCAACCGGCTGGATCAAAGAGCCCGCCAGTTTATAGGTAATAGCCAGTGTTACTATTTTTAACAAAGGCACAATCATTATTGCTCCTATTACCCCGATCCCCGCGATGCCCAGCGCATTTTTGATTAATAATGAAGAACTTATGACAGCGTCCAGGGCGTCCGACAGCATCCCCCCCACCATAGGCACAAAAGTTTTAACTGTAAACCGGGCTGTCCTGTACGTTACTGAATCGCTAACCGCGCCTGCCACTCCCTGTATCGCCAGCACTCCCAGAAAAATAGTCGTAAAAACACCCATCAAACCCATCGCCACGGTTTTTAACAGGTCAGCCAGGTTGGTCACCTTAAACCGGTCAGTCAGGTTGCTGACAACGCCCAGGATGGCGACAAAAAAGAACAGGGGCAGTATTATGTCCTTAATCATGGTGCCAAATATACCCAGCGTGGTTAATATTACCGGGCTGAAAATTGCCGCTGAAGCAAATCCCCCGACAGCCACCAGCAGAGTCAGCAAGACCGGCAGCAGCGCCTGCATAAACGTAACCATAGCGTCCACCACTTCCCTGCCCGCGTTGACTGCCAGGGAAAAAGAGCTAATAGCAATTGTTATCAGTACCAGGTAAGTGACGGAATAAGCCAGCTGTCCGGTTGTTCCTTGATCAAAAGAACTGACCAGGTTTTGCAGCACGGCGCAAATTACCGCCAGGACCACCAGCTTGCCCAACAGGGCAAAATTAGCCACTACCTCCTTGAAAAGCATACTCATAATATTGTTGAGGATATCAGCCGGTTTCCAGTCCTGTTCACCCTTAACCAGCTTGATTACCATATCTTTGAAATCAAACTGCGGCACAACCTCTTGAACCGTGTCGTCCAACTGGTTTATATAGGATTGCACATCTTCAAGATCAAGCGGGTCGACCGGATTCTCCTGGGCAGTTTCGCCGGCAGGGGCCGCGATACAGCCGGCAGGCGAGAAAACAAGCAGAACAGTAAAAATCAATATAATAACCCTCGTCACTAAACCTCACCGCCTTACATACATCGGGGACATACCTCGGCTACAACGCCCAGCCCCAAACAGAGGTGTGTCCCCATTCCTCTGTCTGGTATCACACAACGATATAATGCTGCAGAAAAATGTGTGTCCCCGTTCCTCTGTCTGATACCATGCAGCAAAAGAAGCTGCCAGAAAAAGAGATATATCACGGTACCAGTTTCAGGAGCATCGTCAGTACCGCCACCACGATCGGCACTGCCAGCACCATAATTAAAATTTTAGCCGCAAACTCAATCTTGGAGGCAATCGCCCCTTCACCTGCATCGCGGCAGATCTGCGCGCCAAATTCCGCAATATAAGCAATGCCGATTATTTTCAGAATGGTCCCCATATAGACCATGTTGATGCCTGCTTTATTCGCCAGTTCCTTGATGATATCCATGATTGAACTGATTTTCCCCAGCACCAGCAGGAAAATAATTACTCCCGCGGCAACGCTCAGGAGAACCGCCAGTTCCGGACGCAGGCTTCTGATCACAACTATCAGCACAGTAGCGATAAGCCCGATAGCGACTATCTGCAGCACATCCATAAATTACTCCCGTTCTTTAATAAGTTTAGAACAGCTTGAAAACTGATTTGACCTGATCGAACAGAACCGCCAGCAGCTGGATCACCCATATAAAAACAATAGCCAGGCCGGCCAGAGTAACAATATGCCCCTGCTCTTCTTTGCCGGCTTGCTTTAATATCGTATTAAGGACTGCCACCAGGATCCCGACACCGGCTATTCTAAAAATTAAATCAATACCGTTAACCATTGCTGCACCTCTTTCTCTTAATAAAGAATAAGAACAACAAGCAGCCCGCCCAGAAAACCCAGGTGGTTCCACAGCTTTACATTACGGGCGGCTTCGTCTTCCGCTTTGGTGTTTTCTGATTTAATCTGTTCCATTGCCAGGTTCAAGTGCTTGACTTGATCGGCACGGTCTGATATGCCCAGAGAGGAACCCAGACTGCGCAGAATAATCAGGTCCTGCGGATTTAAAGCGCTTTTACGGTAATAAGCGCAAAGGGAATTTTCCCAGGCAGCCGCGGCGGTAATGCCGGTAGCAGCAGAAAGTTCTGCCGCGGCCCGGCTGAACAAAGGCGCTACCACCTTATCGCAGCGGTTGGCCACCTGTTCCAGGGCTACCTTCAGCTGATTCGCCCCGTAAGAAATTTCCGTTTCCAGCATTTGCAGCGCATACCCCAGTGATTTCAGCTCTCTCGGCCTGCGGCTGTATCTGCCGGCCACAGTCATACCGCCGATGCCGCTGGATGCTACTACCATAGCGGCTCCCAGCAGTTTAATCATTTTCTCACCCCCACAGCCACAGCCCGGAAAGTCTTACCGTCAACTATATTTTCAACTGTTCCGGCGCCGCGGGAGCGGCTTAATATTACATACCGCTCGATCATCTTGGAACGGATCAACCTGCCGAGCACAGGCCTTTCAGCCAGTTCGGCCAGGGTTGAGCCGTGGGCTGTAAGAAGGATCTTGACCCCGGCGTTTAAAACTTCTTCCATAGCGTCAACATCCTCCCGGCGGCCAATTTCGTCGGCCGCAATCACCTGAGGCCCCATCGAACGTAAAAGCATCATCATGCCTTCCGCTTTAGGACAGCCATCTAAAACATCGGTCCTTATTCCCACGTCACGCTGAGGCACTCCCCTGTAACAACCCGCTATTTCAGAACGTTCGTCAACCAATCCAACAGTAAGCCCCGGATAAAGGAGACCCGGGACACCGCCGCTGATCTGCCTGATAATGTCTCTCAGCATGGTCGTCTTGCCGCACCTGGGTGGCGACACCAGGATAGTATGATAAATGCTGCCGTTTCTTTTATTCACGATATGAGGCAGGAGTCCGGTTGCCGCCCCCGTAACCTCACGGGAAACACGCAGGTTGCAGCAGGACAGGTTTTTCAGCGTCCTGACTTTCCCTCCGTCCAATACCGCTCTGCCCGTAATGCCCGCCCGGTGTCCTCCCGGCAGGGTTATAAACCCGGTCCGCAGTTCCTCCTCCAGGGCATAGAGTGAAGAACCGCTGATCAATTCAATTAAATTTTCCATATCAGCCGCTGTCACGTGGTAAGCTTCCCCAACCTGCCGCGCCGGCTGCCCTTCCGGATTTACAAATATATCTCCTGATGACAACCCGAGCAGCAACGGTTTTCCCTGCCTGACCCTGATCTCTTCAACACTGTCAAGGATCTGACCGGGCAGAGTCGAGATCATGCGCCGGATGTTTAAAGGAAGTACCAGCAGGATTTCATTGCCCGCCCAGGCGCTGTAACGATCACCTTTACAGTTGATAAAATCTGCACTAATCATGGACAGCCCCCCTGATAATAAATATTGCCTTTAGCGGAAAGTTATGCCAAAAATAAATGTCCGGACAAAAAGTAAAGCCGCCATGCGGCGGCTGGAGTGTATCGACAAATTTATTAAGCAAAGTCAATTATGTTGAAACCAAGCCAGATCCATTGCGGCAACGTTGGAATAAGGAATGGGACACACCTCTATCACAAGCATTTCTGCATGCTGAGGAATGTCCCCGATTGGATTGGCGGGTTAAAACCCGCCCTACAACTGAAGAATATCCCCGATCGGGATGCGGAGGAATGTCCCGATCGAGAATACTTTAGGTATGTCTCCGGTACTAGTAACCAAAGCGGCCGGTGCGGTATATGTTGTAGGTAACAAATGTTTTAATAAAAACGGGATGTGATTAAACCCATGAGAAACAATTACGAGCCGGCCGCTTTTCTTTTCCCCTTGCCACCACAGCTCAGGGAACAGTATTATAATTGGGTCAAAAAACATCAGAAAGGCACCGGGGTTGACGGCAATCAACCGCTTTTAATCCCGGTTTACCCGGCCTTTCCGGGAGCAGCGCCTTACCCCCCCAATCACTCAGGCGGAGCTGGATATGGCATGCCGGGTGTAAACCCGTTCGTATTATTCCTCATACTGATCCTTCTCGTGTTTGCCTTTAAAAAAGATCAAATCGTGGAAGCCATCAAAAAAATGCTCAAATAATATGATTACTGGTTTCAGGCATAAAAAAAGAGCGGTCAAAAAATGTACCGCTCGTTTTTTCTATGGTTTAATCTTATTAGATATCCTCATCCGTGTGTTTGGCGTCCGCTGAAACCTTCCCTATCAGAATTTCCTGTTCATCAGCCGTCTGGTGAGTGTCGTTATTAATGTAGACTACCTTATCACAATTAGGGCAGGTAACCTCTATAATGTCATCATCGTCAACAATAGCGGCGTCAAAACAAACCGTCTCGCCGCAGCCCTTGCAGTCCACCTCGATAAATTCATCACCGCAGGCACACATATCGTCACTTTCATAAATTTCATCTTCCAGGTGCAAAAGGTCCTCATCAATGCTGTCCAGATATTCTTCCATCTGCTCCTGCGCTTCCTCCAGGCTGTCGACAGAATCAGCAAACTCATCCAGTATTTCAATAATGCCCTGGAGCAGTTTTCCTTCTTTACTTTCCGCGCTTATGTCCAGACCGGCGGATAAACCGTGCAGATAGGCTACTCTTGTCTTCAGTTCGTTCATAAATGTACAACCTCCCCATAATAAATAATGTGGCTAGTTTTGGCTTTTATAGCATGTCACAAAAAGGAGGTTTTTAAACATTTAATGATCTTCCGGGATTATATTTCAGGTTTTGTAAAAAATCTTAAGCACGCTTGATGTAGTTGCCGGTCCTGGTGTCAATCTGTAGCTTGTCCCCAACGTTGACAAAAAAGGGTACCTGGACTACCGCCCCTGTTTCCAGGGTGGCCGGCTTGGAGCCGCCGGAAGCTGTATCGCCCTTGATGCCGGGGCTGGTTTCGATAACTTCCAGTTCCACGAAGTTAGGCAGATCAACTCCGATAGATTTTCCCTGAAAAGTCAGCAAGTGAATACTCATGTTCTCTTTTAAATATTTAACCACGTCACCTAACTGATCAGCATTCATGGCAATCTGATCAAATGTTTCCATATCCATAAAATTATAGTCTTTTCCGTCGTTGTAAAGGTACTGCACCTCCCGGCGCTCGATCCTCGCTTTGGGTATTTTTTCTCCAGCGTTAAAGGTTTTTTCAGTTACCGACCCTGTTCTGATATTACGGAGCTTTGAACGGACAAAAGCAGCTCCTTTTCCCGGCTTTACATGCTGAAAGTCGATGATCTGGAAAACATCACCTTCCAGTTCAATGGTCAATCCGGTTCTAAATTCGTTTGTTGAAATCATTGCCTGCCCCCATCTCCTGTATGTAAATTTTTATTTGCGACACATATTTTTTTCAGCCGGCCCTAAAGAACCAACAATTTTTCTTTTGGCGTCTTGGTTAATATCCTGCAGCCGTTGTCTTCGACCACGACAGTATCCTCGATCCTGACGCCACCCCAGTTTCGGATGTAGATCCCGGGTTCGATAGTAACAACCATGCCGGGCTCCAGGATAGTATCATTTTTAGCTGCTAAACTCGGGTTTTCATGAATACCCAGGCCCAGACCGTGTCCGGTACTGTGACCGAAGCATTCACCGTAACCCTTCTTTTCGATGATACTCCGGGCGGCCCAATCGACATCCGAGGCGCACACACCGGCTTTAACAGCGGCTATGGCATTCATCTGCGCTTCCAGGACAATCTTATAGATCTCCTTCTGTCTCAGGTTTGAACTATTTATTACCACTGTCCTGGTTATATCGGAGTGATAGCCTTGATACACCGCTCCGAAATCAAATGTGACCAGATCCCCCACCGCGATTGTTTTGGCGGAGGCGACCCCATGCGGCAGGGCGGAACGAACACCGGATGCGACAATAATTTTAAACGCCGGCCCGTCGGCTCCCATCCGGCGCATGGTGTATTCCAGCTGCAGCGCTATCTCCTGCTCGGTAACCCCCGGTTTAATGAGAGGCAGAATTTGTGCAAAGGACAGGTCGGCAATACTGACTGCTTTTTCAATCAAACCTATTTCAGATTCGTCTTTCAGCATCCTCAGTTGTTCAACCTGATCACTTAAGGGTTTGATTTCAACCCCTGCACGTACCTTGCTGAGGTTAAAATACTGGTTGCAGGTTTGGTGATCTCCCTCCAGACCTAACCTGAAGAGGCAGTTTTCCTTTAAGAGCCGGAAAAGCACTGCCGCATATGTTCCTGAGACTTCGATAACCTGATATCCCGGGCTTTCCATAGCAGCCTGCGCCGTATAGCGAAAATCAGTGAGCATATAGGACTGCTCGCGGGTCACCAGCAAAGCTCCCGTTGAGCCAGTAAACCCACTCAGATAGTAACGGTTTTCCGGGTTTGTGATATAGAAGGCATCTATCCCGGCCGGCCCAAAAAGCTGGCGCAGCCTGCTTATTTTTTCCGGCAATATAATCCTCCTTTTGATTCGGCCAGCGAAACCGCCGCCCGCAGCGCCAGGAGGTAACCGGTAACACCCAGTCCGCTGATTTGTCCTGAAGCGACCGGAGCTATTACCGATTTACTCCGGAAGTCTTCACGCGCGTATATATTGGAAAGGTGAACTTCTATGGCGGGAATACCAACCGCGGCTATGGCGTCGCGCAGGGCCAGACTGGTGTGAGTGTACGCTCCCGGGTTGATTACAACCGCGTCCGTGTCCGCCGTGTTATGCAGCAGGTCAATTAGCTCTCCCTCGTGGTTTGACTGCCGGCAGGTTACTTCAACACCAAGCTCAACGGCGAGAGCGGACAGCATCCCGTTGATCTGGTCGAGAGTAGCGCTGCCGTAAACGGATGGTTCTCGCCTGCCCAGCAGGTTTAAATTCGGACCATGAAGAACAAGGATTTTCAAAATGTCACCCCGCATTCAACGCGTCTTACCCGACAGCCCCATGAATCCCTTAAGTAAGCTGCAGACATTTTACCATAATTTTCTCCTATGTGACAATAATTATGGTTTAGTAATTGCACTACTGGCCGCTTATAATCATCTCGGCTATCCTGATCGTCGGGGATCCCTTGCTGCCAAAAAACTGCAGATCATTTCCGACCATATCGACGCTATTAAACAATTCTATTATATTTCCTCCCATCGCCATCCCGCGCACCGGCTTCGTTATGGCGCCGTTTTCGATCAAAAGGCCCGAGACGCCGACAGAAAAATCGCCGGAAATCGGATTCGCTGTGTGCATTCCCATCACTTCAGTGACATACAGGCCGTTTGTCACTCCCTTGATTAGTTCCTCAACGGGTGTTTGGCCCGCCTCAATAAAAAAGTTTGTCACTCCGACTTCAGGTGTCCCTTTAAAAGAACCACGCACACCGTTGCCGGTGGAATCAACACCGTCTTTGGCGGCGGTATAAGTATTATAAAGGTATTGCTTGAGCACTCCTTTATCGATCAACACTGTCCGCGCGGTGGGGACGCCCTCACCGTCAAAAGGGGCTGAGCCGAGGCCGCCGGCCAGCGTACCGTCATCTATAATCGTCACCATATCGGCAGCCACTTTTGCGCCAACCTTTCCGGCAAACAACGATCGGCCTTTCTGGACCGCGTCCGCGGTCAGGGCGGAGCTGATTATCCCTAAAAATCCCGTGGCTACATAGGGTTCCAGTACTATGGAAGCTTTACACGTGGTGACAGGTTGCGCTCCCAGCATCCTTACAGCCCGGCGGGCCGCCTCCCGTCCTATATCTGCGGGCTTGAGGCTGTTAAATTTGAGGCTGAAGTCCATAGCAAAACCGGTCTGGCTGTTGTCCCCCTCGCCTGCCGCCAGGGCCAGGTAGATCCCACAGTAGGAACCTTTAAATACCGTGCTCAAGCCGAGGCTGTTGGCCACAGTAACCAGCGATTCCCCGTCCTGGTAACTAGAACTTTCAATTATTTTTACCCTGGGGTCATAAGCGCGGGCGGCTTCCTCCATATGTCTGGCCATTTCAATCTTATGTTCGACAGTAGCCTCCCTGATGGCGGGGTCATAAATATCCAGAGCCGGATAGGCCCGGCCGGGAGACGGCAGGGTATTATAGGAGTCTTCAGCGGTTTTTTCACAGTTAGCCAGCGCCTGTCTGGAGACATCATCGATACCCTGCGGACTCAGGTCTGTGCTGAAGGAAAATCCTGTTCTTCCGTCCCGGACAACACGCAGACCCAGACCGCGTTCCTCGGCCAACTTCATAGTCTCCACCCGTGCCTCCCGCACATCGATGTTTAGCTCCTTGGTAC
This sequence comes from Desulfotomaculaceae bacterium, assembly GCA_028709235.1. Classification (GTDB taxonomy): domain Bacteria; phylum Bacillota; class Desulfotomaculia; order Desulfotomaculales; family Pelotomaculaceae; genus Syntrophopropionicum. Next base: position 3,906 of record JAQVXL010000021.1, on the reverse strand, counting down.
TGCTTATGTATGCTTCTGCTAACTGGGCGCCCATTTTTTTTGCTTTATTGACAGCGTTTTCCGCGACACCCAAAAATATTCCTTCGTTCTCCACCAAAACCCTCCTTTCGTATTCCAAGTAGTATAATTCAATGGCAGTCAGAATATTCCTTTATTAGACACATAAAAAAACTGCCTCGCGGCAGTTTAGTGAACAAATGGCGTTGTTGTCAACGCAAATAGGTCCCTGGCAGAAATAGGCGCAAGTTCCTGAACCGAGGCCTCCACAATCAGGTTTGGGTCAAGGAGGGCCATTATCGCCACCCTTTCCCCCGTACCCTGGTTAGTATAAAAACCAATAATACAAAACTGCATGTCCTCACCATATATTTTTCTGGTTACGATATCCCCAATCTTCATTTTTTACCCCCCGTGAAGCGAAAAAACTATTAATCGACGCCCCTCATTTCCTTTTAACATATGCCTTCGGAAAATAAGTTGTGTATAAAAACACACAGTTTTAAACGCCAAATAAGCCCAAAGGGTGAAATAATAGCTAAAATAAAAGACAGTATAAAACGGCTGGTTTTGTCCGCCGTCAGGGACAGGCGGGGCTAAATTGAAATTTTATTGCATTTTACCGCAAAATATAGAGGTAATGGCCCACAATTTACTTTAAACAATCATACTAAAAATTTTCAATAAACGGAGGTAATGATTTGCCTCCCTAAGAACGTGATCACCCAATAAAGGTATGATAATAGACCTTATTTTACAAGCAAGTATACCTTCCGTGCCTTGTCGTTTAAAATCCCTTATCGCCACGGTTTCCCTCAGGCTCTCCTGGGTAACCTGTGGCAAAAGGGCGATCTGGGTTTGTGATGCCAGTGCTTCCGCAGTCAGCATATCAAATTCCCTGCCAAATTTATCGGCTGTCTGGAACAAGGTTTCTTCGGTTGGGTCTAAAAGTCCCCTGATGAATTTCGCATGTTCAGCCATAATTCTATTCCAGAAGGATTCCTGTTCAACGGCAAACCTGGCCATATCTATAACAACCCTGTTCTGTAATCTTTTGAGCAGCTCTAAAAATAATACGGCTTCCCTGCGGATGTGGTCAATTAAAAGTGGCCAGTTGAACGTAAATATTTTGCAAGTCAACATACTGTTCAATACTATGGTCTTTAAATTAATTAAACCTGGCAAAAGGACAATGGCTCGTTGATTTATATCAGCGACTCGTTGTGCCAGCGATTGTATGTTTAATTGCTGAACACCCTTTGTCAGAGAAAGCTCCGCCATTGTAATGCTGGTGTCAAGTTGAATTCCCGTAAAAAAGGTAGTTGCCTTTTCAGCATTAAGTGTAAAATCCGTTACTATCTCTCCAGAGGTTGCTACATCACGACTAATAAATCCGTTGGCGATAAAAACTACTTCTCTTAACAAAGCCTCGAACTGGGTTTTAAAGGCATCTGCTTGACGAGCAAGGTCTGCATTTACAGGAGTGAAGCCTGCTTCTAAGAAAAAGGAATGTTCTTTCATAATTCTTAAAAAGAACAGATCTAAGTCCAGAGATTGTCTAACAAAATTTTCATTTGACAACATTTTTATTCCCCCTATTCTACCCCTATATAACGGAAGGACACACGTCTGCCACATTTTATTCATAAACCCATAATTAGGTGACTGCTACCAGCAGCAGCAGGGAACAGATCAAAAAGAAACGCTTTTCAGCGTTACTCGGGGTCAGGCTTGAATTATTGAATTACTCAACATCTTCCTTCGGGCAGCGATTTTTTCTTGATCCATTGTCTCTTCGGTACCTGGAGTTATCCAGTCGGGCGCTTTTTAAATAACTGTAAAAAAAACACCCGCCAAAACTACCTGACGTTTTGGCGGGAGCACCATTGGTTATTGAGCCATAAACACCTTAATAGTTCTTCGACGGCGCCAATGCCTGCAATTCCAATCTATTCAATATTTATTGTTTTATAATTTAGCTATTGTTTTGCCAAAATCTATTGCTGCTTTTTGTGACTCAACATCCGGGTTCCAATGGTTTCTGTAGCCCTCACTGACGACTTCAAAACCTGCATTTGCCATTGATTCATTCAATACTTTTACAGATTCCCCGCTCCAGCCATAGCAACCAAATGCGGCAGCTTTTTTCCCTTTAAATCTTAATAGTTTCATTAAATGAATAAAGCCCGCCACCGAATGCAAAATGTTATTCGACATTGTAGGTGATCCGATAACAACGGTTTTTGATTTAAAAACTTCGGTAATCACGTCATTTGCATCATTTTTGGCCAGGTTGAATACCTTGACGACAACATCAGAATCAGCTAATCCAATTCCTTCCGCTATCTTTTCGGCCAATAGCTTTGTTCCATTCCACATTGTGTCATAAACAATTGCAATTTGATTTTCCTGATAGTCATTGGCCCACTGACTGTATTTTTCCACTATTTGCATCGGATTATCCCGCCAAATGATTCCGTGACTGGTGGCGATTATCTCAATCGGGAGATTCATTGAAATAATCTCATCCAGCTTTCTCCTCAATATAGAGTTAAAGGGGTTCAAAATATTTGCGTAATATTTAATGGCTTCATAAAAAAGATCGTGCTGATCGGCCTGGTCATTAAACAATTTATCATTCGCCAGATGCTGTCCGAACGCATCGTTACTGAAAAGTATATTATCTTGAGTCAGAAAAGCCGCCATACTGTCCGGCCAATGCAGCATGGACATTTCAACAAAAACAAGCTCTTTCCCATTCCCAATACTAATTTTATCTCCGGTCTTGACAACCTGGAAATTCCAGTCCTGATGATATTGACCTTTTAAGGATTTAACTGCATTGGCAGTGCAATAAATTGGCGTGTCCGGGATATGCTTCATTAAAGCGGGAAGCGCTCCACTATGGTCCACCTCTCCATGATTGGCCACAATATAATCAATTTTGCTTAAATCAATTTCCCTGGCCAAGTTTTCAACGAACTCTTCGGCAAAAGGAGTCCAAACCGTATCAATCAGAACGGTTTTTTCTTCTTGAATTAAGTAGGAATTATAAGATGATCCTTTATGAGTGGAAAGTTCATCGCCGTGAAATTTTCTAAGTTCCCAATCAACTTTACCGACCCAATATACATTGTTTTTAACTTGCCTTTTCACTTTAACCGCACTCCTTTTTATTGTTTATTACTCTTAAATGAAAAAACTAATAATCACAGTATTTACTCTTCTAACTTTTTGGAGCAGGTGCCTTTACGACGATAAGTTCCAATGTATCATCATGCAGGTTTTTGGCATTCATTTTTGTCTGGAACGGAATTTTAAGCACAGTTCCAGCTTCATACTCGTGAATCTCCTGGTCATCAAAGCCAATGGAGAGTCTTCCTCTAACAACGGTCATATACGTGCTTGAATTGGTGAAGTGTACCGGCAGTCCCTCATCTTTGTTTAGCACCATGTGTAGATAATTAATGTTTTCATCAAATATGACCTTTTCGACGGTTTTTTCATTACCTACATACATTTTAAATACCTGTTCTACCATTGTTTTACACCTCCTAAGATAGCACATATTATCTAGTATTACTTAAAATTATTATACCATACAGCAACATAGTCTGTATTGTACAACTTAAAACAAACAGGACATGATAAATCCCGTCCTACAACGGGACGGACTCTGCCTCTGATTTCGGATCATACCATGCTGGCTTTTCAGAGCCCTTGTTTACCGGAACAGATAAACGGCATAGCCGCTTATCACGACTATGCCGTTTATCAGAGATCTCAACTTTCGCACATTGAAATTTTTAGGCGCTTCTTAAATATTGAGGATAGTGAAGCACAAAAATGGTTCAAGAACGCATTGACCTTCTGTTCCGACAAAAACAAGAAATCAATTAAAGACTTTTT
>JAQVXL010000074.1 GCA_028709235.1 Desulfotomaculaceae bacterium | reverse complement strand
CCTCCAGAAGAAACTCCATGTCGCCACGGTATCTTTTGCTGGCGGATGCGCTGTTTAAGGTAACCAGGTTCAGACCGTCGCTGCCGCCGGTAAGTTGAACTGTTTTGCTGGATGACCTGATCGTTGGGGTGCCTGAAGATTCCAATGAAATAGTGCTGCCGTCTCCATTTACAGCGATCAAAGCAGCAATACTTTGTTCCGTCACCTGGCCGCCACTGTTGATAACAGCAGCGCTGGACCTTGCTTCACATACCAGCAGCGGGCCTTTAAAAGAGCCGTAATCGCTCCGCGAGCCGGAAAGCGAGATGCGTTTTCCCTTTAATTCCGCCCGCAATTTTTCACCCTGGTGCGTAACGGCTACGACCCGGCCTGTGGCCTTGTCAACAATTTCATAATTACCGCTAACCTGAAAAGAGAGGTCGTCACTGTTTCTGACCAGGGCCACCCGGACAGTGCCGGCAGAGGCAGCACCCGCATCACCGACACATAAAAAAAAGCACGATAGGACTGCTAATGATGTAACAAAAGCTCTGAAAATAAAATGTAATTTCACAGACTAACCCCCCATGGCATTAATGTCTCATTCGACAAAAATTCGGCAGATTAGTTTAATTTCCTTCTTAAACTAAAAAAAACCTGAAGCTTTATCGCTTACCGACGGAAAAAGTTAAGAATTATTGTCAGTAATATGCTCAGTACAATACCGGTCACTACCGGGAAATAAAAACTGAAGTTACCTTTCTGTATAAAAATATCACCGGGCAGGCGCCCCAGTCCGAACAACCTGCCACCGACCAGCATAATGCCCCCCAACACCAGCATAATCACGCCAATGAATAAGAACATTTTGCCGAAAGACTCCCACATTAACTTTTCACTTCCCTTTGTTCTTCGGTTTATAATAACGTTCTTTTTCACTGTAAATACAGCCGCAGTATTGCTGGCGATACATACCCATTTTTCTAGACAGTGCCGTGGCCTCCCTGTATCCTGGCCGGAAATCCATATAATAAAACTTTACTCCGTGTTTATCTCCAGCGGCCTGGCCAATTTCCCTGATCAGCTCATGTTTCTGGTAGGGACTGACCAGAAGAGTGGTGCTGAAGCAATCATAACCACCTTTTCTTGCTTCCTCGGCAACCTGGCCCAGACGCATCGAGTAGCATACCCGGCAGCGGTGCACCTCCCTGTATGTGGCGCCGCGTAAAAATTCCTCCAGTTGATAGCCCGGCTCAAAAATCATATCCAGATCAATTTCAGCAGCGTATTTTTCCAGCGTCTCTTGCCGCTTTATAAATTCAGTATATGGATGGATGTTGGGGTTAAAAAAATACCCTGTTACATCCATACCCTCGCTCCTCAATAACCCCACCGGATAAATCGAGCAAGGGGCACAGCAGGTGTGCAGCAATATTTTCATCAGGCGTACTCCTCTTAAAACAAATTGACATGGTTTACAGCATTATCAGGATTTACAGGTTTTAATTAATCTTTTACAAAGACAAAATTTAATTTTAAAAATCCTCATACTATATATAACTTACATGGCAGGGGTATTTAAAGACCGTACTTATAATAATTAGTTTTTAAATCCTGTTAATCTGTTTAATCTTGTTAACCCTGTCAAATTGCTGTCTTTTTATATTTCACCATAAAGTCTCTTGTTTTGAATTACCGGTGTCACGTTCCAAACCCAAGTGCTGGTATGCTAAAGCCGTAGCGACGCGGCCGCGGGGTGTCCTGGCCAGCATACCTAACTGGATCAGGTAAGGTTCGTAGACATCCTCCAGTGTATCCGATTCTTCGCTGGTGGCCGCAGCCAGGGTATCCAGCCCGACCGGCCCGCCCGCAAATTTTTGAATAATGGCTAGCAGCAACCGCCTGTCAGCCTGGTCCAAACCCAAAGGATCCACCTCCAGGAATGCAAGCGCTTCATTAGCCACTTCGCGTGTGATAATGTTGTCCGCTTTAACCTGGGCGTAATCCCTTACCCGTTTCAGCAGACGATTGGCCACCCGGGGAGTCCCCCTGGACCGGCCGGCAATTTCAAGGGCGCCATCCTGTGTTATTTCTACTCCCAGTATGCCCGCTGTCCTGGTCACAATAAGCACCAGGTCTGCCGGCTCGTAGTAATCCAGCCTGCTGATCACGCCAAAACGGTCCCGCAGGGGAGATGTCAGCAGTCCGGCGCGGGTGGTGGCCCCCACCAGGGTAAACCGCGGCAGTTCCAGTCGCAGGGAGCGGGCGCCCGGCCCCTTGCCGATGACAATGTCCAGGGCATAGTCCTCCATGGCCGGGTATAATACCTCTTCCACAGTCTTGCTCAGGCGATGGACTTCATCGATAAACAAAATATCTCCGGGAGCCAGGTTAGTCAGTATGGCCGCCAGGTCGCCGGGGCGCTCTATGGCCGGACCGGACGTGGTCCTGATATTTACGCCCATTTCAAAAGCGATGATATTGGCCAGGGTGGTTTTCCCCAATCCGGGCGGTCCAAACAGGAGGACATGGTCCAGGACCTCGCTCCTTTCACGGGCGGCCTGAATAAAGATAGAGATCATTTCCTTGACCTTTACCTGCCCGATGTATTCCTCCAGCCTGCGGGGGCGGATATTCAAATCGGCATCAAAGTCCTCCGGACGCGCGGCGGCTGAAATCAACCTTTCCTCCATTATTATGCACCTCAAGAATAATGTCCATAGTACTGCACCAGATTGGCTCTCGTATGGGTCGTGTGACATGAGTCGTGAGTAGTGGGTAGTGGTCTATAAGTATCCGGGTATTCCTCCAATTGAGGACATTCCTCAACCTTGTGCTGTAGGGCGGGATTTATTCCGCCATTCCAATCGGGGACATTCCTCCGACCCCAGAGGAATACCTGTTATTGAGGTGTGTCCCCATTCCTTATTGAGGTGTGCCCCGTTTCGCTTTCGGTTCGGCTTCAGCCGACCACTGTGCGACTGAAGTCGCACCTACAATTCTCTCGCATCATCTTGCATCTGGTTTCAGCACTATAAACTTATATTATATAAACTAAACGAACGTCTGCATTTTTTAAGATTACTTCTTTACCAGGAGGCGCAGTGCGCTCCTGACCAGTTCCTCTACCGGCGGATCCACCAGCCCGGCCTGTGCCTCCTTCAATGCCCGGCGTCCTTCCACAGCGGAATAACCCAGCGCTTCCAACGCCTCAAGAGCATCGTTTTCACGCCCGCTAACAATATTTTGGGGATCTGCTTCATCGAATAAGTCGGACACTTTATCTTTTAATTCCAGTATAATCCTGGCAGCTGTTTTTTTACCTATACCCGGCGCCCTAATCAGTAAGTCAATGTCTTCGCCGGCGATCGCCCGGCCAAGTTCGCCGGGTGTATATATTGACAGGACGGCAAGCGCCCCCTTGGGCCCGACACCTGATACGTTCAGCAGCTTTAAAAAAAAGGCTAGTTCATTTTCGCCCTGGAAACCATACAGGTAAAACCCGTCATCCCTCACTACCAGATTGGTATGTAACATGATTTCACAGCCCTTTGCCAGCAGCTGGTATGGGGGCGATAAAGGCACCTGGACCTTGTAGCCAATACCGCCGACATCAATTATAACTGATCCCGCCTGGATATCTGCCAGCTTTCCCCTGATAAAAGCTATCATTGCAATTTCCTCACCCATGAATATAGTTGCCCGTGGCATATTGCCACCGCTAGCGCGTCCGCCACATCATCGGGGTTCGGCGCCTCCGGCAGGGCCAGAATGGTCTTAACCATATACTGCACCTGCTCCTTTGCCGCCCTACCGAAACCTGTCACAGCTTGTTTCACCTGGAGGGGAGTGTATTCAAAAACAGGCAGGCCGGAACTAGAAGCAGCCAGCATGGCCACTCCCCTGGCATGTCCTACAGCCAGCGCGGTCCGCGCGTTTTTATTAAAAAACAGCTCTTCCACGGCAAACTGCTCCGGCTGGTATTGCCCGATAATACCAGTCAGTTCCCGGTAAATGGTATGCAGCCTCTCGGACATAGGCGTATCCGGGCTCGTCCTGATACAGCCGCATTCAACCAGAGAATACCGGCTGCCGTTATATTTGACCAAACCATATCCAGTAATGGCGGTACCGGGGTCTACTCCCATTATAAACATATGTTCCCACCCCCTCCACCTGAAGATTAATTTCTACGGAAAAGAGGGCAATCCTTTATTTTTTCTATTTTCAGTACAACAGCCCGGCATTACGCCGTGTTGAGGCGTACACCGGGCTTCGGATACAACCTTATATGTTAGGTAGTGAATAGCGATCAAATATGCTCATCCATGTTTTCCAGCGCCGCATTAAGAGTCTCGTCAGAACTGAACTCCAGCTCTGCACGCAGCATCTCTGCGGCTATGTCCGACTGTTTTTGCAGATCCATGGCCTGCTCAAGTTTAATCCTATAGTCCGGGTTCAGTGATTCCACCATGATGTTTTCCACTCGCAAAACTTTGTCATTATAACCCAGGGGGCCCTCATAAACTGCTACAAGCCCGTGGTATATCCCTATGTGTCTGAATTTCCGGTGGACCGGACAAAATTCTTCGGCTTTTAAGGTCAGGGAGAGCAAACCCGGGTTGGCGAAAACGACAGTCCACCCTTCTGCAGCAGGGAACTTTTCCAGCAGGGCTTTCTTGTCCATATGCAACAGTTCCCCAGAGGCGTACTCTTCCGAAATTTTCTCCAAATCACCACACAGGTACTCTTTTTCTTTGTATACTTTCGTTTCCATGGTAATCCTGGATTTAAACAAATTTAATACAGGCATTATTATTTCGACCGGCCTGCTGTCAGGTTGATATATATATCTGCCCCAAAAAAAACCTGTCCCCATGGAAATACATAAAACCAGTACTAAGATGCCTGTCAATATACCATTTTTGCAAAACGACATCATAAGTCCCCCATCATATAATACTATCTATATTATTTCCATTTAGCAGGCTTTGTAACGCATTTCTGACAATCTTACTGCCAGACAAATTGGTCTTATAATGTGCTGTAATTCGGTCAACTTCAATTTATATTTGAAAACAGGGTGATGCGACAAGAGAAAATTCCCTTGTCGCATTTCTTTTATTCCCACCAGCTATTATCAGTTGCGCCAGAGTCTTCGCCTAAATGGAAAAAAGGCATATCTTCCGGGTCCATTGCCACATCACATTTCTTGGAATTTGCCATATGATGCGGGTCAGTTTTAGCTTTGTTCACTATACAACACCTCCTCAAAGTTTATCATGACCAAAATACCTGCGAGTTACAAACCTTTTAAACTATTTGCTGATAAAACAAAAGACTGCCGACATTACTTTGTCGACAGCCTGAAGACCAACCATTAAAGTGTTTGCTTTTTTATTCTTCTATTTCAAAATTAGCGTAAACGTTCTGCACATCATCGTGGTCCTCCAGCGTTTCCATCAGCCGCATCATCTGTTCGGCCTTTTCTCCTGCAAGGTTAACTGTTGTCTGCGGCGCCATGGTCACTTCAGCCGAGGCCACCTTAACACCCGCGTTTTCTATGGTTTCCCTGACAGTCTGGAGGTCAGCCGGTTCACACACAATTTCATATAAATCATCCTCAATATTAAAATCCTGAGCCCCCGCATCTATTGCAGCGAGCATTATTTCGTCTTCATCAAGATTGTTATCAGCCTTCTCGACTACAATAATGCCTTTTTCATTGAACATCCAGGCGACACAGCCAGTTTCCCCCAGACTTCCCCCGTTTTTTGAAAAAACAAACCTTATTTCTCCCGCAGTGCGGTTCCGGTTATCGGTCATGATTTCAAGCATGACTGCGACACCACCCGGGCCGTAACCTTCGTATATAAATTCCTCGTAGTTTGCGCCGCCGGTCTCACCGGCCCCCTTTTGAATAGCGCGCATAATGTTGTCGTTAGGTATGTTGGCTTCCTTCGCCCGCATGATTGCTGTTTTCAGCCTGGCGTTACCCTCCGGATCAGCGCCTCCCTGGCGCGCCGCGATAATAATTTCTTTAGCCAGGCGGGTAAAGACTTTACCCCGCTGCGCATCAATTTTTGCTTTTTTACGCTTGATAGTCGCCCACTTTGAATGACCGGACACTATAATCCTCCTTCCGGTAGTGAATGTAACAAATAAAAAAGCGCAAAGCGCCCCGATACCACTTAAATACTCACAAACCCATAGATTATCTTATCATATAATTACTATTACTGCAATTCAGGATATTTCTATTATAAACCACAATTATTAGTAATGCCCGTCCCTTATAAAGACTGTTGTAATTTAAGGTTTTCCTGGTAAGCAAAGGAGGACAATGAAATATTGTGTAGAAATTATTATAACGTTACCTGAAAAGGGCAACTCCACACGAAAGATGTTTCTTTTAAGATTTCCCTTACAGGGTAATATATTACACCATTTTTTAAAGGGGGCGAATATGAGAGGGGTATACAATCGTTTTTTTATCATAATCATGCTGTTTATTTTTGTTTTTGCCGGGCTATTGCTGCCCGGATCCGGATTGTGTTACGGATCATACTACACAGTCGTTGAGGGTGACTGCTTCTGGACAATTGCCGCCAAACTGGGAGTAGATGCGGACGCACTCCAATCGGCCAACCCCGGCATCGATTTTGCAGTGTTGCAGATCGGAGAGCAAATTTTTATACCTGACACGTCGATGTCAGACACAAATTACAGTGAAAATAATTCCGGTGGAGATAATCCCGGCGAAACATTCAGTTACACGGTTGCTTACGGCGATAACCTGTGGTCATTAGCTGACAAATTTGGCGCCGGCGTTGAAGCAATTAAATCTGCCAGCGGCCTTGTTAGTGATTCCCTGCAGGCAGGACAAGTACTCACGATACCCGGCAGTGGGCCGTCTTACAATGTAGAACACAATGTACCACAGCCACCCGTGGGTGAAAGTTTCAGCTACACTGTCGCGCATGGTGATACCCTGTGGTCGCTGGCTGACAGATTCAGCACCAGCGTTGACTCAATTAAATCTGCCAGCGGCCTTGTTGCCGATTCCCTGCAGGCAGGACAGCAACTCACGATACCCGGCAGTAAGCCGTTATATCAAGAAGTGGGCAGGGGTTCCGTAAGTCGGGACTATGGGGATTCGGACAACGCATATGGTGAACTGGTTGACTGGTGGTCTATTAACGATATGTTTCCTATCGGCAGCAACGCCACGCTGCAGGATTTTGAAACCGGCCGCAAGTTCCGCATTCACCACCTGTTCGGCACGAATCATGCCGACTGCGAGCCACTAACAACTGATGATTCATATATCATGAAGCAGGTTTTCAGCGGTGACTGGAGTTGGGAGCGAAGGGCCGCCATAATCTGGCTTGACGGGCAACCTGTAGCCTGCTCCGCGGCAGGTATGCCGCACGGTACAAGTCAGGATATTAATGATAATAACTTTGACGGTCATTTCTGCCTGCATTTTCTAAACAGCCGCACCCACGGCACAGACAGAGTCGATGGGGATCACCAGGCAATGGTCCGCCGGGCGGCCGGTTTATAAAACACCGTATCACCCCTTCTATGCGTGGAAGGGGTTTACTTTATTAATAATTGAGAATTATTTATTATAGGGACGCAGTTAACATATTTACGAAAATAACATTCATGTCTTTTTATATTAAGCCAAATTAAAACAAAGGGGCATCAATGATGACAGTATGTGGAAGCAAATTATTATTTAAGCAAAAAGATATTCTAGTGGTTGATGTTGGTTCAGGAACCCAGGATGTATTGGTCTATCAGGCCGGGAAAAATATAGAGAATTGCCCCAAAATGATTATACCCAGCCGGACGCGGCTTGTCGCCGGACAGATACGCCGGGCAACGCAGCAGGGGCATAGCATTTATCTTAATGGCCATGTGATGGGCGGTGGAGCCTGTTTTTCTGCTGTGAAACAGCACCTGGCAGCAGGCTTAAAAGTTTACTCGACCGAGCAGGCCGCCTATACCTTCAATGATAATCTAACCAGAGTCCACCAGATGGGGATTGAGCTGGTCGAAACTGTGCCCGCTAACGCGGATAAAATATGGCTGGGAGATATCGACCTGCCAGCATTTGAACAAGCCCTGGCCGCCTTTGCACAGCCCCTGCCTGCCCAGCTGGCCGTAGCTGTCCAAGACCACGGCTTCAGCGATGAGGAGAGCAACCGTACGCTCAGGTTTCGCTTATGGAAAGACTTCATAGCCAAGGGCGGTTTGCTGAGGGATTTAGTCTTTACCGGGCAAATACCGAAAGTTTATACTCGAATGAAAGCTGTTCGAGCAATAGTGCCGGGCTCGGTGCTCACAGATACCGGGACAGCGGCCCTGTTGGGCATTACAGCAGATCCGGCCGTGCGGCCGCACCTGGAACAAGGGATACTCGCTGTCAATATCGGCAATTCGCATACACTGGCGGCCGCTATTCGCGGCCAGCGTGTCTATGGACTATTTGAGCATCATACCGGGCTTTTGAACACTGAATTGCTGGCATCGTTAGTTAAACGGCTGCAAATCAATGAATTATCCAATGAGGAAATTTTTGATGCCGGCGGGCATGGCGCAACCTTACATCCGGATATGGGCCAGGGTTGGGACTATATAGCAGTTACCGGGCCGCGACGGGCTATGGCCAAACCATTGGGCTGGCATGAGGCAGCACCCTATGGCGATATGATGCTGACAGGCTGCTTTGGCCTCTTAATTGGGCTAGGCATAATCTAACCCTGCACTGGTTTTCAATAATTTCAAGATAAACATAAAAACAAAAACCCTGCGGCTGTTTACAACCGGAGGGTTTTTAAAATTATTCTAGCGGTGTCCTACTCTTCCAGGGACCAACGTCCCAAGTACCATCGGCGCTGAAGAGCTTAACTGCCG
>JAQVXL010000073.1 GCA_028709235.1 Desulfotomaculaceae bacterium | reverse complement strand
GGTAAATAATTTTACGAATGCCCTGGCGGCACTCCAGCTGTATGCGAACCTTTTCGGGGTGTGCAGAGACAGTCTGTCTCCCGCGCTGAGGGGTCTTATCGACCTCGTCGTTGATAATGCATGAAATAAATTCGACTATACTGTGCACAGGTTGTCGGTTGGATAAATGCATCCTTTGATAATATTGATGGTGAAAGGAGGTTGTTTGATGGATTCTTTAAGTAGTATGAATAGTGCATTGGCCTACATTGAAGAGCACTTAACGGGGGATATAGATTATAGTGAAATATCTAAAATTGCTTACTGTTCAGAGTATCATTTCAAACGGATGTTTTCTTTTTTAGCAGGCATAAGTATGTCAGAATATATTCGCAGAAGAAGATTAACGCTGGCTGCCCTTGATTTGAAAGACAGAGATTTGAGAATAATCGATATTGCTGTTAAGTACGGTTATGGTTCAGCCGATTCATTCTCCCGTGCTTTTCATTCTATGCATGGCATTCTCCCTTCTGAAGCCAGAAGTGAGAATGCACAATTAAAAGCGTATCCTAGAATGACCTTTCAATTATCAATTAAAGGGGGATGTGAAATGAATTATCGTGTTGTTGAAAAAGAGTCATTTAAGTTAGTAGGTTTTAAGAAGAGAGTTCCAATTATTTTTGAAGGTGTCAATCCAGAGATTGCAAAAATGACTGACCTTTTATCCCCTGAGGTTATTAAACAATTAAAAGCAATTTCTAATGTAGAACCAACAGGAATTATTAGTGCATCTACTAATTTTTCGGAAGGAAGAATGGAAGAAAAGGGTGAGCTAGATCATTACATCGGGGTAGCAACTTCAAGTGATGAAACAGCAGAATTTGATGTATTGAAAATTGATGCTAGTACCTGGGCAGTATTCGAATCCATCGGGCCATTTCCGGAAACACTTCAAAATGTGTGGGGCAGGATATACTCAGAGTGGTTTCCATCTTCAAGTTATGAGGCTGTTGAAGGACCTGAGATTTTGTGGAATGAGAGCCCGGACACTGGGAATCCGAAGTATAGAAGCGAAATCTGGATTTCGGTAAAGAAAAAAGATCGTGAAATATATTAATGAAATATACTCTAGAAAATGGACAACAGGGGTTTTGAAAACCAGGGGGAAATAACACTTGACCTACTGGAACACAGCAGTCTGCGAAACAAACGGGATTAACATACACTACACAAGAACCGGAGGAAACAAACCGCCTTTAATTTTGCTACATGGATTAATGACTAATGGCCTGTGCTGGACAAGTTTAGCACACGTTCTGGAGAAAGAATATGACGTAATCATGCCGGATGCCAGGGGACATGGCAATTCGAGTGTACCTGACTTTGGATACCGATACGAAGACCAAGCAAACGATGTTGCCGGTTTAATAAATGCCCTAAGACTTCCTCCTCCGATCCTGCTCGGACATTCTATGGGGGGGATGACTGCAGCTGTGGTGGCAAGTCGTAAACCTAATCTGCTCCGTGGCCTGGTCTTAGCTGATCCAACGTTCTTGAGTCCAAAAGTTCAGCGTGAAGTTCGCGATAGTGATGTCGCCGATCAGCATCGACGAATGCTCAATATGTCATTGAGTGAGGTGGTGGCAGACGCGCGGAATAGACACCCTAATCGGTCAGCGGAGAACCTTGAGCTGTTTGCTCGGGCACGACTACAAACAAGCATGGCCGCTTTTGACGTTCTTACGCCACCGAACCCTGACTATAAGATGTTAGTGAGTGCAATTGACGTTCCAAGCCTCATCGTATTTGGTGATAAAGGCGTGGTTTCGTCTGTTATTGCTGAAGAGCTGCAACGTCTTAATCCAAGACTACAGGCAGAACAAATCCGGGAAGTTGGACACAGTGTCCACTTAGACCAGCCAGAGCGCTTTGCGGCTGTTATTGGATCTTTCATGCGTTCAATTGGAACAGTCAATGATTCAAGTTAATCCTTTTGATAATATAAGATTCATACAAGAAAAGCTTCGTAAAGAAGGAATCGAGATCATAAATGAGGAATGGTTATGAGCCTCATTTTGCCAGAGTTAACTTCATTGCTTTCTGGCGCAAAGAAGCAGAAGGCCGGGAGATAAAAATTTTTCCTCCTGAATTGCATTTGAGAAGAAAAATGCCAGGCAACAAGCAATAAGGACTACAAATTCCTTGACATACCAAAAGATGTGCGGCCTTCCCTAGAGCTTGTTGCGGCGGTTCCAAATTTCAATGCGTGAGGCTGCAAACCAGATTATAATTATTAAGAGCACCACCAGCCAGCTTTCGCGGAGTATATCCATGAGGGCGTCCATATATTTTCTCCTTATCTGTTGTGATGTAATTATGATGCCCAGTTGACGTGTTATTCATTAAGAGCAGCCAGGCGTGTCAATTCTGAAAAATAACCCTTGACGAGATAATCGCTCAGCTCCACTGCCAGAGCGCCGGCGCTGGTTTGGGTGCCTGTAATGATCGCTGCGGCTTGAATTTACATACTGTTCCCAGTAAAATTAACTATTTATGCGCTAAGACGTAAAAGCAGCTGTTGAAAAAACAGCTGCTTTTGTCTGGAAATTTTAATTGCGTTGCCAAAATGTTCATAAAATAATAGCTGGATTTAACCATAATTTGGTCGCCTGTCAAGCGACATTTCCGGGAGCGGTTAAT
Source organism: Desulfotomaculaceae bacterium (assembly GCA_028709235.1). Classification (GTDB taxonomy): domain Bacteria; phylum Bacillota; class Desulfotomaculia; order Desulfotomaculales; family Pelotomaculaceae; genus Syntrophopropionicum. Next base: position 6,271 of record JAQVXL010000073.1, on the reverse strand, counting down.
GTGTTAGACGAAGAACTGGGTCTAACACATCCATAAATTAATGGTGGCGTAGGCGCGCCACGGCTTCCAATGCTCGGACAAGGCCAGTATTTCTTTGGCGGTGCGGCCGGCCAGCGCTTTTTTTACGCCGTAATCCGTGTGCGGGAAAGCGTCCGGCCAGCCCAGAGCGCGCATGGCCACGTAATGTACGGTCCAGGTGCCGAAGCCGGGCAGGGCCAGCAGTTTTTCCATCTGCATTTGCGGATCGGGCCGGCCGGACAGATCGATTTCTCCGCTTAAAAGCCCCTCCGCCAGGGCCCTGATGGAGCGCGCTCTGGCACCCGTTACGCCCAGAGCCCCCAGATGATTTTCTATCGGACCGTCCAGCCCGCAAATATCCGCCGGTGAGGGGAAGGTGTGGGTCAGGCCGTCAACAGGGGTGTCCAGCGCCGTCCCATAGACCGACACAATCCGCCCGGCCAGTGTGTGCGCCGCTTTTACTGTGATCTGTTGTCCCAGCACGGCCCGCACCGCCAGTTCAAAAGCGTCGAAGCAACCCGGGGGCCTGGCGCCGGGAAGGCACATGCCGTCTTTAATCTCATTCATAACCGCCAGCCTGTGATAGATTTCCCACGGCTCGCAGCGCAAGTCAAATAAATCTTTTACCCGTGCCAGCACCTGCGGTAGGACCGGCAGCAGTGTTACCGGGATGGTAACAGCGAGGGCCTTCTTTTTTTCCGCGTGCTGTACAGTTAGCCAGCCCCGGTATGTTTTGCCGTCATGGGGTATGGCCACTGTCCGGTGGTAGGCCTGACCGGCCACATACTCCACCCCCGGGACAGTCCGTGCCGCGAGAAAAGCCAGCAGGTTGTCCCACAAATAAGGCGGCCGGTAACCTGGATACAGGGTAATGACGTCTGGCGCGCCTTTGTTGGATAGCTTCCTTTGTTTCCGCAGCGCCGGTGGGGACAGATGATAGTGCTTTTGGAATAAGGCGTTAAGGCGCCGGACACTGCCGAAACCGGCAGTAAAAGCCACATCGGCGGCCGGCAGGCGCGTATCGGTCAGTAAGTTTTTGGCCAGCAGCAGCCTGCACGTCTGCAAATATTGCGCCGGCGAAACACCAAACTCCGTCACAAAGAGACGGGACAAATGCCCGCTTGTGACGCCCAGCGACTGCGCCAGTTTTTTCAAACTGTCCTTGCGCAGGCAGTCTTCTTCCAGGAGCAGCGCGGCTCTCCGGGCCAGGTTGGTGGACGCGTCTGTGGGTGTGAGCCCGGGAGCAAGCTCCGGCCTGCATTTCAGGCAGGGGCGGTAACCCACCGCTTCCGCCGCCGCCGCACTGGGGAAAAAAGTGCAGTTTTGTTCCTGCGGTGTCCTGGCACGGCACACAGGGCGGCAGTATATGCCGGTGGAAGAAACGCCGGCAAAAACCCGCCCGTCAAACCGCGCGTCATGAGCTTTGAAGGCCGGGTAATATGTCTCTGTTTCCAGGGAACTTAGTTTTACGCCAGGTTCCATAGTCTCACTCCAGTCAAGTAAAGGGTGTTTTTTGGCGTGGCAGAATCCTTTAGTTGACATTATAATATCACTTCGGGGCGCATTATCCGAAGATACATTATATTTCGCAAATTATAAAATGCACTTGTATGTTTGCGCAAAGCAAAGTATAATAGGCTGAACTAACTAATTGCAAAGCGGGGGCATATGATGGAAAATAGTTTCGGGAAGCGTTTGCGCAGCTTGCGGAAAGCTAAAAAGATGACTCAGGTCGAGCTGACCAGGTTGTGTAATCTGGGCGACTCGACTTTGTCCTTCTACGAAAGCGGGAAGAGAAAGCCGAACTATACGATACTATTAAAATTAGCAAAATTTCTAAACACAACGCCGAACTACTTGCTCACCGGGAAAGATGCGCAGGCAGCCGGTGACTGGTGGGAGAGAGATACAGAAATAGAACTTGCTCAATTTATTCGTGAGCAGCCAAACCTGCGGGTATTTGGGGAACCGCTGGACGAAGATGTAAAAGATGACGTCATGCTGGCTTTGCGGACGGGCTGGGAAGTATTAAAAAAAGAGAAGGCGGCAAAAAAGCGCAAAGGAAAGCGAGCTTCTCAAGATGCCATTATATGACTTCTTAAAAGAAGAAGGGTACTAAAAAGGGTACTAAAAAAGCCGTACTTCCTTATAAGGAAGTACGGCTTTGTTTTAATATTTAACAAAAACGACAACCGGCCCATTCCACCTATTGACATGCAGATAAAGTACCTGGTATAGTGCATTACAGCGGTAATGCACTATCGTGGTAGAGAGGGTGTGCTGTTGGTATTGGATATGGTTGGAGATAAACCGGTATATATCCAGATCGCGGAGTGGCTGGAAAACGAAATACTGGGTGGCGATATAAAAGAAAACGAAAAAGTATATTCCCAGTACCAGCTGGCGGAAATGTTTAATATTAATCCTGCTACCGCAGCCAGGGGCATTAACATCCTGGCGGAGCAAGGCATCCTCTATAAAAAGCGCGGGCTGGGTATGTTTCTTGCGGCTAACGCAATGGAAAAAATTCAGCACAAACGCCGGAACTATACTTTAAAAAAGTTGGTAGAGAAGGTAGTGGTTGAGGCCAGGCGCCTGGGCATTGATGAAGAGGAATTGCTCGGTATCATGCGGCAGGCCGGAAAAGAACTTGACGAATAAAAGATTCTGGGCCATACAGGGGAGTCATGCAAGGGGGTTAAAGGATGGATGTAATTTCGTGTCAGGGGTTGACTAAAAATTTTGGAAGAATAAAAGCAGTCAGTGATCTATCTTTTACTATTGGGCAAAACGTGATTACTGGACTGATCGGGCCAAATGGGGCAGGAAAAACAACATTGTTAAAAATTATTGCAGGTTTTACCCGTCCTTCTTCTGGAAAGGTCACGGTTTTTTCGGAAAATCCTTTTAACAGTCTGAAGGTTTCAGCCAATATGATCTTCGTTGATGAGCATATGAAATTTCCTTCGTCATTGTCCCTGGCCCAGATCATGTCAGCGGCGCCTGCGTTTTATAAAAACTGGGACATGGGGCTGGCCAAAGAGCTGTTTGCTTATTTTTCCCTGAATCCGGGGCAGCGGCACCACCACCTTTCCAAAGGGACGAAAAGCACTTTTAATATGATTATAGGCCTGGCGTCGCGCTGTCCCCTCACTATTTTTGATGAACCGACCGCCGGCATGGATGCCGGGGTGAGAAAAGATTTTTATCGTGCTTTGCTCAGGGATTATCTGCAAAAACCCCGCAGCATGATCTTTTCCAGCCACCTGCTGAATGAGGCGGAGGATATTTTGGAGGACATTCTGCTGCTGCAGGCGGGTCAAAAACGCCTGCACCTGCCGGTCACCGACCTGAAGGAGTTTGCTGTGGCATTGCGGGGCAAAAAAGAAGTCATCTCGGAACTAACAGCCGGACAGGAGATTTATCATCAGAAAAACATCGGCAAGGAGCACAGTTATGCGGTAATCAGGCGTGATGCGGCTGATGGATTATTGAAAAAGAGTGCTGCGGCCGGTATAGAAATCCTTCCGGTAGCGGCAGAAGACCTGTGTGTTTACCTTACTACCAGAAACAGGGGAGGGATCGACCATGTCTTTGACCGAAACCAGTCTTTTTGAGGCTGTCAGGAACCAGTATTTATATAAACTCAAAAGCCGCCTGGGATTGTTTGTGGCTATGGCGGGCACGCAGGTACTGGCCTTGTTGTTTTCTATGGGAGGTGTGGCAAGTTATGGCAGGGGGTCACAATATCTGCACATTTCCGTAAAATATTATTCCAGTGATATAGTGATCTGGTTTACTATTTTATGGATTTTTTTCATCGCTGCACAAATAACGGCCAGGGATGAGCAAAATATTGATTTTACCTTTGTGTCCAACCGCTTGAGCGGCAACCTTTCCAATGCGGCGTTTTTGGTTACTGCGGCATTAATTGGCGGGATTACGGCCATACTCAGCGGTTTTCTATTAAGGGTAATAATTTATTTTAAGGGCGGCATTTACCTGTCCAGCCAGAACTTTATTGCCGCCCCCGACGTTGTGTTTACAGGTATGGCGGTGACGATACTGTATCTGCTGCTGTTTGGGGCGCTGGGTTATTTTTGCGGGGTTCTGGCGCGGCTGAGTCCGGTGTTTATTGTGCTGCTGATCGGTTTGTTTTTTTTCGGTGGTTGGTTCGTTCCCCGGTCAATCCTGCCGGCGCAGGTGATTGTTTTCTTTCGTGTTGAAAGCTCCCTGGCCCTGCTGACGCTCAAGGTGATGATCACTATGGTTCTGCTTTATGCCTGTTCCTTTATACTGTCAAATAGACTGGAGGTCAGATAAATGGGAATGGCTGCTATGGCTATTATTCCGCTATTAATAATTTTTGTTCTGGTTGCCCTGCTGGTGGCGAAGAGCAGTATTTTTTCCCTGCGGCATAATTTACAATTCTGGCTCGTCACCGGCTATATCCTGCTGCTGCTGGCTGCTCCCGCTCTTATCCCGTTGCTGCCGGCGGAAAACCTGGCTGACGTGAAAATGAAAACAGTAAGTGAAATGGACATTGTTTCGGAGATGGCCGGGCAGGGAGACCTGTACACGCAGGCGTTGCAGGGCAGTCCGGAACAGGCGGAGGGGGCTTTTGTGCTGGAACAATGGCAGTTTCCCTGTCATCACGACAGCATGATAGAAATAATGGAAAACCCCGCATATAAAAATGGTTTCGCAGAAAATAGCGTCACAATAGTAACTGAAAAAAAGGACAGGGCCGATGGCATGATTGAAATTGTCAATTATGCCACCAGAACTATCATTGAGGGGGTCGACTTCTCCGACAGGGTAAAGCCGGATGTAGCTCTGCACGGCAATGTTTTGCAGGTAACCGGGCCGCAGCGCCTGGAGGTGGTGTTAGGCATGTTCAGCAGGGAATTTGCCGCCGCCCAGATATTGGGTAAAGATACTGCCATGCTTGATGGCGCAAAGAGTACCCACAACAGGATTGTTCCTGGTTCACAGCTGCTCTATTTGCGTATCCCCGCAGATATGGAAGTGCAGACGGACATTCCTATTGCCTATGTTGAAGAATGACAGCGCCAGGCCGGTCGCCTTAATACAATATATGCAAAAAAATACTCGATAACATCCCCGCCGGCATATCTATCGCTACCGGCGCCCTGGATTAATTCCTTGTTAAATCAACCCCTGACAACTGATTGACAGGCCTGCTCAACATATATATGATCATTACTAGTAAGAAAGGAGTGATTATAAATATGAAAATACTGGCAATTAACGGAAGTCACCGCAAGGGGAAAAATACTGCAGTGCTTCTCAGGACTGTGTTAGACGAAGCTGCTGCCCTGGGCGCCTCTACCGAACTGCTGGAGCTATCCGATATGGAGATCAAATTGTGCATTTCCTGCAACAAATGTTTAACCAAATGTGAATGTTCTGTTACTGGTGATGATATGGCTGTTATAGAGGAGAAGTTACTGGCAGCGGATGGTATCTTGCTGGGCTCTCCGGTATACTGGGTCAACGTTACTACTTTAATGAAAAATTTTATGGATCGCAGCCGTTATTTGCATATATATAAGAATGTGCTTGATGGCAAGGTAGGCGCAGCTTTAACCACTGCCGGACTGCTTTATGGCGGACAGGAAACCACATTAAAAATTATGGAATGTTTTTTGCAGTTTCACGGACTGCACGTGGTGGATTGCCGCGACCCGAATGAACCGATTACGGCTCCTATTGTGGCGGGTTCGCTTATGGAAGGCTTCAAGGATGACAGGGTGATCTGGAGGCGCAATGCCGCTGATGATCAATTACTCGTTGCGTCCTGCAAACAGTTGGCCCGAAATATGGTAAAGCTAATACATCAACTGAATAAGTAGTAAATTGACCTTTTAATATAAGCCTGTTCACAGTGTTTTAAAGTAATGCAGCCGGCGATTTTTGCCGGCTATTTCTATTGCCTGGGCTGCCTGGACCCAGATATGTTTTGAAAAAAAAGAGTTTACAGGCAACAACTTATTTGTTATATTAAAGTTGTCGGCAATTTATTGAGACGGGGAGGTAGTAAGTTTTTGATGAAGAGTAAAAAGTTTATATTTGGTGGCAATAGTTCTTAGTACAGCACTTTTAGTTGCCGGATGTGGGACTGGTGGCGATCCCCAGGGAGATGCAGATGGAAAGATTAAGATTTCCATTGGGAAAGTGCCCTATCCTGATATGTGGCCGGGAGTTTACATTATTAGAGATATTGCTGAGG
>JAQVXL010000072.1 GCA_028709235.1 Desulfotomaculaceae bacterium | reverse complement strand
ATTTAAAACAATTTATTAAATACAAGAGGTTTAGAAAGAAAAACCGCCATAATTTTCATGTAGCGGTTTAAATAATTATCAGGGGTAAGGCGCTTCAGGCACATAGTCTGGTGCAACGCCATGATGACTTTTGTCAACAATCTGAAACCCCGTTTGTACGGGGTTTTTTTATGTTAGGGCTCATTGCGGGTTATTGACAAAATCATGCATGTAACCATTCATCGCTAATAGCCATATACTGCAAAAGAAGGTCATTATAAATGCTTTAGACAATTCATGCCGCTATCGCGGCGCCGGCAGTTTAGTCGGGGACATTCCTCCGCATTTCCAATCGGGGACATTACTCAGCATGCAGGAATACCTATAAGAGAGGTGTGTCCCCCTTCCGCTTTTGAGAGGTGTGTCCCCCTTCCTTGTTTCAGAGTTGTGTCTCTGTACGAATAATTCGTACCTGCAATTGGAACAAAAACAGTTAGAGGGTTGCTGCATGGATTTTGATGTAATTGTGGTTGGCGGCGGGCCGGCCGGTTCTTTTACAGCAAAACATATCGCCGCTCAAGGCTTCAAGGTTTTAATTTTAGAAGAACATGATCTGGTTGGTGAACCGGTAAATTGTGCCGGACTGCTTTCCAGGCGCGCCATTGAACTGTCCGGTGTATCCGCAAGAATAATAATTAATAAACTGACAGGGGCTCGTGTCTACTCACCCCTTGGGGCATGCCTGGAATTAGCCGGCAACCATACATGGGCGGCAGTTGTGGAGCGGTCTATGTTCGATCAGGAACTGGCAGAACAGGCACAGACTGACGGAGCTTTTTTATTTACCGGCGCCAGAGTGAAGGGTCTGGAACCGGCTCCGGGGGGATACCTGGTTTCATGCAGCTGCCGAAATGGTAAAGACATCTCTTTTTCCACAAGTCTTGTTATCGGCGCTGACGGGGCCAAATCAAGGGTAGCCAGGTGTCTTAATCTAAAACCCGGGCCTTATAAAGCGTCCATCTGCGCCGCGGAAACAGAATTAAGCCGTACCAGCGCTGATTTGGCGGACATTTTCCTGGGTTCCGAGTTATCACCGGGCTGGTTTGGCTGGATCATACCACTGGACCATAAGCGGTGCCGGATTGGCGCGGGGCACGCTTTTGTTAAAGAGGCCTATTCCCCCAGGTATTATTTGGAACAATTAATCAACCGTTTCCCGGACCATTTCCGGGGAATAAAAATTGTCAGGTATACAAGCGGCGTCGTGCCGATGGGATTGATGCCCAAAATATATGCTCAGCACGCCATGCTGGTGGGAGACGCGGCGTGCCAGACCAAACCCATTTCCGGCGGGGGTATTTACCCGGGCCTGCGGGGAGCGCAGATTTGTGCGGCTGTAGCGGTGCAGGCGCTCCAGGAGGACGATTTTTCACAAGAGAAGCTCGCCCTTTACCAGGAACTGTGGGACAAAGAATTTGGCAGTGAAATTTACAGCGGTATCAGCCACCGCATTAATTACTTGGACTTGAATGATCATGATATTGATACAATCTTGCGCTTTTTAAATAAGCCTTTCTGGCAAAAGACGATTTTGGAACAGGGGGACATAGATTTTCCCTCCTGCCTGTCATCCTGTCTCTCAACCGCCCGCCCCTGGAAAATGAAAATATTAAAGGGGATGCTGGGCGCATTGAACTGGGGCAGCGACTTAAAAAACAGCCTTAAGCTGCATAGCGCGGATTTAAAAGAAGAGGTATAAGAAATGAGCGTTTATGGCCGCCGTGATGACCCGGATAATTTATGGGTTGCTTATCTGAAAAAAGCAATAGAAACCAGAACCTCCAGGGTTTGCGTGATCGGGCTGGGCTATGTCGGCCTGCCGCTGGCCGTGGAAAAAGGAAAAGTCGGCTTCCCTGTTCTCGGTATCGACCAGAACCCCGGCAAAATAAAGCAGATTAATGAAGGTGTGAATTATAACTATGATGTCAACGATGAGGATCTGCTCCAACTGGTTAAGAGTGGGGGTTTAAGAGCCACCTGCGACTACAATGAGATTAGGGGTCAGGACATCATCATTATTTGTGTGCCGACCCCTTTAAACAAACACAGGGAACCCGACATCTCCAGCATAAAAGATGCGGCCGCTGAAATCAGGAAACGGCTGTCGCCCGGCAAGGTCATAGTATTGGAAAGCACAACTTACCCCGGTACAACCGAGGAAGTAATCCTGCCCCTGCTGGAATCTACCGGGCTGAAAGCGGGAAAGGACTTTTTCTTGATATATTCACCGGAGCGTGTAGACCCCGGCAACAAACGCTATACAACCAGCAACACCTCCAAAGTAGTGGGCGGGGTGACACCCGCCTGCCTGGACGTTGGGATATTTTTTTACTCTCAGACGATTGTAAATGTTGTCCCGGTATCTTCACCGGCCGTGGCTGAATTGACCAAGGTTTTCGAAAACACCTACCGGGCCGTCAATATCGCCCTGGTCAACGAATTGATGATGATGTGCGACAAAATGAAGATCAATGTCTGGGAAGTAATTGACGCGGCTGGAACAAAGCCTTTCGGAATTCAGACCTTTTACCCCGGGCCCGGTGTCGGCGGGCACTGCATACCTGTAGACCCTTTCTACCTGGGTTGGAAAGCCCGGCAGTACGACTTTCCCACCCGGTTTATTGAGCTGGCTGGAGAGATTAATATACAAGCCTCTTACTATGTCGTTAATAAGGTCATTAAGGCTTTAAACTGTAATGGCAAGTCCATGAAGGACGCCAGAATTCTGGTCCTGGGAGTAGCTTACAAAAAAGACGTGGGTGATTACAGGGAGTCTCCCGCCCTCACTATTATGAGGGAGCTACGGGATTACGGGGCTAAGGTGGTCTTCTTCGACCCCTACATAGAATCTCTGTACGGCTACCCTTACGAAAGAGTCGGGCTGGATCAGGCTGAACTGTCATCCTGCGACTGTGTGTTAATCCTGGCGGACCATACCAACGTCGACTATGAAAAAGTGGTATCCTGCTCGAACCTGGTGATTGACACCCGGAATGCCACTAAAAAAAATAAAACAGGTCAGAACAAGGTTGTTCTCATTTAACAACATCAATCAGGATTTTTACAGTAATGGAGATGTTAGCTTGATCAAGATGGCTATCGCGGGCTGCGGCCATATAGCAAAGAAACATGCGGCGGCTTTAATGGATATGGATACCGCCAGGCTGGCCGCCGTGTGCGATATCAGGCAGGAGCGCGCCGAGTCCCTGGCCGGCCGGTACGGCGCCGCCGCCTACGGGGACTACGATCAGATGCTGCAGGATAAAAATATTGACGCGGTAATCGTCTGCTCCCCCAGCGGCCTGCACGCCGCTATGGGTGAACAAGCGGCAGCCGCAGGCAAGCACGTGTTAATTGAAAAACCCTTTGTCCTCCGGCCGGCAGACGGCGTCAGACTGGTCGAGGCCTGCCGCCAAAATGGAGTCAGGCTGGGGGTGGTCCATCCGAACAGAATGAAACCCATTGTTCAGGCTTTAAGAAAAGCGGTAGACAACGGTTTGTTCGGCAAAATCACTCACGCCGCCGCAACCCTCAGGTGGAACCGCCGGCCCGAATACTACCGGTCAGAGCCCTGGCGGGGCACGCGCGCCTTTGATGGAGGCATCCTTTATAACCAGGCCGTCCATCTGCTCGACCTGCTGAACTGGCTGGCGGGCCCCGTCAGCGAAGTGTTTGCCTACCGGGCTACAAGAATGCACAAGATCGAATGTGAAGACGTGCTCTCATGCGTTTTAAAGTTCAGCAGCGGCGCCCTGGGACTTATTGAAGCGGCCGTAACGGTCTACCCTGAAAACCTGGAAGAAACCCTGGCCATTTTCGGCGCCGAAGGAACAGCCGTGCTGGGCGGCAGGACGATGTCGCAGGTCAAGGAGTGGATGTTTTCCAGCCTTTCTGGCGAAGAGGCGGTTAACCAGGCCAGTAAACTAAATCAAACCGGCAATGCCGTGGGTCACAGGGATATCCTCCATGATTTCGTGGACGCTCTGCTATGTAATCGTGAACCGCTGGTTTCAGGACGGGAAGCGCTCCAGTCACTGCGGCTGATCTCGGCCATTTATGATTCAGCCGCCAGACACAGACCTGTTCAGGTAACAATGCCAGGGGGCGCGCAGAATGAATAATATTAGCCGTACCGCAGAGATCGGCAGCGCTGTCAGCATAGGTTTCAACACTGTGATTGGCGACGGTGTAACCATCGGCGCGGGAGTGTCTATTGGCCATAACGTTACCGTCTACCGGGGCACTGTCATCGGCGACAAAGTTTATATTGAATCCAACGCTGTTATAGGCCGTCCGCCCCGCCCCGCAAAAACCAGTACAATCAAGGCGCCGCCAAAACTCCCCCCCCTTAAAATCGGCGCGGGGTGCACCGTGGGGGCTGGAGCAGTCCTGTACGCAGGCTCGGTGATCGGTTCCTGCTGCCTGGTAGGCGATACGGCTGTTCTGCGTGAAGGCTGTTCAATCGGTGATGATGTGATTATCGGCACAGGAGTTATAGTCGAGAATTCCGTCCGCATCGGCAGCAAAACAAAGGTTCAGAGCGGAGCTTATATAACCGCTTACACTGTTATTGAAGAACAGTGCTTTATCGCCCCGATGGTAACGACCACTAATGATAATTTCATGGGGCGCACCGGGGAGCGGTTTCAACACATCAGGGGCGCCTTGATCCAGAAATGCGCCAGGGTCGGGGGCGGATCTATTCTATTGCCCGGTGTGAAGGTGGCGCGGGAAAGTTATATCGCAGCAGGCTCGGTGGTGACTAAAGACACATTGCCGGGAATGATGTACAAAGGCATACCCGCCAGAGAATTTAAGCCTGTGCCTGTTAGGGAGCTATTAAATAAACACTGCCAGGAGGATAAAAATGAGGATTCCTCTCATTGACCTGAAATCCCAATATGAATCTTTAAGTGAAGAAATTCATGCGGCGGTCCGGGCAGTCCTGGAAAGCGGCCGGTATATCCAGGGTACGCACGTGAAAGCTTTGGAAGAAGAAATAGCGGACTACTGCGGCACAAAATACGCGGTGGGAGTGGCCAGCGGCACGGACGCCCTGATCCTGAGCCTTGACGCTTACGGCATCGGGCCGGGAGACGAGGTGATTACCACCCCGTACAGTTTTTTCGCCACGGCTGAGGCGGTGTTCAGACTTGGCGCCACTCCGGTCTTCGTTGATATTGATGAACACACCTACAATATGGACACGGCACGGATCGAAGAAAAAATAACCAGCCGCACCAAAGCGATCCTGCCTGTACACCTGTTCGGCCATATGGCCTTGATGGACGAAATCATGGCCATCTCACAGCGTCACAACCTGGTTGTGATCGAGGATGCCTGCCAGGCCATCGGCGCGTCTGGCCAGGGTCGCAAAGCCGGCTCAGTGGGGCACGCCGGTTGTTTCAGCTTCTTCCCCACCAAGAACCTCGGCTGTTACGGGGACGGCGGCATGATTACCACCAACGATAAGGAATTCGCTGAGCGGGTCAAGGTGTTAAGAGCGCATGGCAGCCGGAAAAAGTATTTCAATGAAATAGTCGGGTACAACAGCCGGCTGGATGAAATGCAGGCGGCAATTCTGCGGGTAAAACTGAAATACCTGGACCAGTGGAATGAAGCGCGGAGAAAGAAAGCCCGCCAATACAATGAATTGTTAAGGGGTTTAGCTGTTAAGACGCCGGTGGAACTGGCCGGAGCGCAGCATATCTATCACCTTTATATAGTACGCCATAAAGCCAGGGATGAAATAATCGCGGCGCTAAAAATAGCGGGTGTCGATTGTGGCGTATATTACCCGGTGCCCCTGCATCTTCAGGATGCCTATAAACATTGCGGCGCCCCAACACTGCCGGTAGTTGAGGCAGTTTCCCGGGAGACATTTGCCCTGCCGCTATATCCGGAGATGTCAGATAACCAGTTAGACTTCGTAGTTAAGAGCCTGTCAGAAGCTCTCACGAGTATCCTGATATAAACGAGGGTGGCCTTATGTACCGCGGCAAATCAATCGGTGTGGTGGTTCCCGCTTATAATGAAGAACTGCTTATCGGCAGGGTCCTGGAAAACATGCCTGCCTATGTGGATAAAGTTTACGTTGTCGATGACTGCTCAATAGATAAAACAATCAATGTTGTTCGCAGCAAACGCAACTTCCGCGTGGTAATCCAGAGGCATAAAAAAAACCTTGGAGTAGGCGCGGCCATAGTCACAGGATACCGGCGCGCTTTGCAGGACCGGTTGGATATAGTGGCGGTTATGGCCGGCGACGACCAGATGGACCCCGGGGAATTAAACAAACTTTTGGACCCCATTGTGGAGGGCCAGGCGGATTACAGCAAGGGTGACCGACTGTCAAGAAGGGGCCTGGCGGCAGGGATGAGCACGTGGAGAAAATTTGGCAATTCACTGCTAACGCAGCTGACACGTATATCATCCGGCTACTGGTTGGTCCAGGACCCGCAAAACGGATATACAGCTATTTCCCGGGAGGCTTTAAACGGGCTCGACCTGGGGAGTATTTACCGGGGGTACGGCTACTGCAATGACCTGCTGGCAAAGCTGAATGTCCTGGGCTTGCGCGTCCTGGATGTGCCAATCCCCGCCCGCTATGGCGAGGAAAAATCAAAGATCCGCTACGGGAGCTATATGAGGAAAGTGTCGTTTTTACTGTTGAGGAATTTCCTGTGGCGGATTGTGGTTCAATATATTTACCCGCGGCCAAAATTACCGGGTGTTGGTTATTTGTCCGGTTTCCTATTTCTGTCCGCCGGCATGTCAACCCTGCTGGCGAGTATATTAGCGCGGCCGAACATAAAAACAGGGGTTCTTTTATTTCTCACAGGCGTCCTGCAAATTATTTTGTCTTTAGCGCTAGACGCGTTTATGCGGCTCAAGGTTTCCCGGACCAGTCCCTTTGATGATTACGGATAAAGGATGTGTAGTTATTGCAGGGGCGGCCTTTCCAAACAAATAACGAGTTCCTGCTAATAGCGGGCATATCAATTTTATTAGCAATATTAATCGGCTGCGGCGCGGCCGGCCCGCTGCGCGCAGTCCTGGCCCTGCCTTTTATCCTCTTCTTTCCCGGCTACACACTGACCACAGCGCTCTTGCCGGGCAAACAGGATCTGGACGGAATGGAGAGAGCAGTGCTGAGTTTCGGGCTCAGCATCGCGGTGGTACCCTTGCTGGGCTTAATCTTAAATAATACTCCCTGGGGAATAAGTCTCTACCCGCTACTGATCACTGTACTCCTTTTTACATCTCTCATGTCTGTTGTAAGTCTAAGCAGGCGAAAAAAACTCCCTACTGAAGAGCGTTATACACTGGCGTGGCGTTTTATCATACCCGGGTGGCCGGAGCTGTCCCAAAGAGACAGGGTTCTCCTGGTGACACTGGCAGGAGCTATAGTTATTGGCCTGGGCAGTTTGTGTCTAACCGCCGCCAGTCCCAGGGCCGGTGAAATGTATACGGAGTTCTATGTCCTCGGCGCAACAGGCAAAGCCGGAGGCTACACCGGGGAGCTGCAAATAAATGAAAACAAACAAGTTTACCTGGGAGTTGTTAATCACGAGCAGCGCCAAGTCACATACAATGTAGAGGTGCGCCTGGACGGTTCAAAAAAGAAAGAAATTGGCCCGATTGAACTGGAACACGGCCAAAAGTGGGAAGGCACTACCGGAATATCTGCCGGGAAGCCTAAAAATAAAATGCTGGTTGAATTTCTCTTAACAAAAGACGGGGAAAGCACACCTTACAGGTCCCTGCACTTATGGGTGGACGTAAAACCTTAACAAAGTATTTATGGGGACATTCCTCGTCAAAAAGCAATACCCTTAAAAAAGGTGTGTCCCCATTCCTTTATGAAAGGATGGCCGGTAATTTTGGCGCCTGATATCAATACTTTACTGGCTGCCTTAACGGGCAGCAAAATTGCGAATTTCCTCGGGTTGATTATCGCCCTGGCCTTGATTGCCGCCCTGGCCGGCAAGGAGATAAATGATGTAAGGCTGCATTCAGCCGGTGATCCGGAACAAATCAAGCAGTCACATAACGTTGACCGCATTTTAAGAAAGGTTATTCCGCCTCTGCTTGTTTTGTTTGGGCTGATTGTTTTAGCCAGGGTCAAATTGATTATTTCAAACTTATGATTATTCAACATTTAAGGTGACATTATGCTTGATTTTACCCTGGCTAAGTACAAAGATTTATGCCTGGCCATGCTGGACAGCGGCTACACTCCCCTATCTGTTCATTCTTATTTAACAGATAACAAGACCGCAAAAAATAAAACAGTGGTACTAAGGCATGACGTGGATAGAAAAATTAACAGCGCTTTAAAAATAGCTGAATTGGAAAATGATTTGGGCGTTACCTCCACCTATTATTTCAGGTACCCGTATACGTTCAAACCAGGGATAATTGAAAATATAAGCCGCCTGGGACATGAAACCGGGTATCATTACGAAACTTTGAGTAAAAGTAACGGTGATTATGCAAAAGCGCTAGCTTTATTTATAAATGAATTAGAGGAAATGAGAAAAGTTTGCCCAGTGAACACCATCTGCATGCACGGGTGTGCGTTGTCCCGGCATGATAACCGCGATATCTGGAAAATATACGATTTCAGGGATTTCAGCATAATCGGAGAAGCCTATTTATCCTTTGCTCAGGATGTGCGCTATTTTACTGACACCGGCCGCAGCTGGGACTCAAAGCACAATATAAGAGATTTTATGAATGGCCAAAACAAAGGTGAGTTAATTAACAACACTGATAACCTTATAGAACTAATAAGAAGCGGCGGGACCTCCACATTATACACTCAACTTTCTCACATAAAAAATAGCCCCAAAGCCTTGATATAGCTGGATAAAATCACAATAAATTAACAGTAAAACAACAAAAGACACCCTCGTTTTGGTAAAATAGAATTAACCAAAAACCACT
>JAQVXL010000071.1 GCA_028709235.1 Desulfotomaculaceae bacterium | reverse complement strand
ACGAAGGAATTTAGGGCGCAGACCCTGTGAGACATGGGAGGTTTGCCACCGGAGAGCAAGTGGATACCCAACGGCCGAAATAAGCTTAAAACAACAGATGCTTATTTAGGTCACCCTTGTCCATCCAAATTTATGCATAAATGATCATGTTATCCATGTGGCGCGTTTTGCTAAATATGAAATACTAAGAAAAGCCAAGCTATCAAGAGTAAACGCTAGTTTATAGAGGGAGGTATTCAAATTGGAACAGCGGGTCGGTGTTATTGGTATAGTTATCGAAGACAGGAATATGGCGCCTAAAATCAACAGTATTCTCAGTGAACACAGCGAGATCATAATCGGCAGGATGGGTGTTCCCTACCGGGAGCGAGGCATTTCAGTCATTTCTTTAATTGTTGACGGCTCCACTGACGAGGTCGGCGCCATGACGGGAAAAATTGGCGGTGTCAGGAACGTTAAAGTAAGGACGGCGCTGGTGACAAAGTAAATTTGCCCAATATTTACACCGGGAGAATTAACCGGGGGCAGGTATGGCCGGAGCTAAGAAAACGAAGAAAAACGGAGGTGTAAAATGAGCGTAGAAAGTTTGCATGAAACACCGAGGGGCAACAGGCTGCATATTGCCATCTTCGGCAGACGGAACGCCGGTAAATCTAGTCTGATCAATGCTCTCACCAACCAGGAAATAGCCATTGTTTCAAGTGTCCCCGGCACAACCGCCGATCCGGTCTATAAATCCATGGAAATACTACCAATAGGACCTGTGGTGCTAATAGATACTGCCGGGATAGACGATGTGGGTGAGCTTGGGGAGTTGAGGATCAAAAAAACGATAGGCGTGCTGGATAAGTCCGATTTGATCGTCCTTGTAGTCGACCCGGGCCAGGACGTGGGTGAGTACGAGCTTAACCTGATTAGCAAGGCCGCCGGTCAGGGCGTGCCTGTTGTAGGAGTGCTGAATAAGATAGACGTTAACCCGGAAGCAGATCAGACAGGGCTCGAAAACAAACTGGGGATAAAAGTAGTGCCTGTCAGCGCGGTAACCCGGCAGGGTATAGACAACCTGAAAAAAGAGATGATCAGAACAGCCCCGAAGGACTGGACTGTTCCCACCATCGTGGGTGACCTGATCAAGCCAGGGGATACGGCGGTTCTGGTAGTGCCTATAGACCTTGCCGCACCCAAAGGCAGGCTTATCCTGCCCCAGGTACAGACGATCAGGGATATCCTGGACAATGACGCCATCGCCTTGGTGGTAAAGGAGAAGGAACTGAAGAGGGCCCTGGACGGCTTGGCTAGAAAGCCAAGAATCGTAATTACCGATTCCCAGGTTTTCCAGAAAGTCGACGCCGACACTCCGCCGGACATTATGATGACTTCTTTTTCAATACTGTTCGCCCGTTATAAAGGGAACCTGGAGACTCTGGTGGAGGGCGCTATGGCAGCTGACGACCTGAAGCCGGGGGACAAGGTGCTGATAGCGGAAGCCTGCACCCACCACCGGGTGACTGACGATATCGGCACTGTGAAGATACCGCGCTGGATGTGCCAGAAAGCAGGCGGAGAGCTTGAATTCAACTGGTCCAGCGGCATTCGAATGCCCGACGACCTGGGGCAGTATAAACTGATTGTACACTGCGGCGCCTGTATGATAAACCGTAAGGAAATGCTGCACCGGATCATGCAGGCCACTGAAGCGGGCGTGCCGATCGTCAATTACGGCGTGCTGATTGCCAAAGTAATGGGAATATTGAGAAGGGCACTGACGCCATTTCCCGAGATACTCAGGATGCTGGACACGAAAGTGGAATTTGATAGCTGTAAAGTACGAGGTTTGAAAAGTTAAGGTCAGGGGTGATAAAACTGAAGCCAGAATTTTCAGAAGCGCTGGAACGCGCCGGGCAGAGTGAACAATTATCCAAAAGCGACCTGGTAACATTTTTAAACGCTGATGAAGAGGAAAGCAAGGCTCTTTTCCAGGCTGCCGACCAGGCGCGAAGACGCACTTTGGGAGATGAGGTTTATTTCCGGGGGATCATTGAATTTTCCAACCACTGCATAAAAAATTGCCTGTACTGCGGTTTGAGGAGGGATAACAAAGCACTGGCCAGGTACCGGCTGAAGCCGGAAGAGATTTTAGAAGGCGCCCGGGAGACCGCCAGGTTGGGCTGCCGCACGCTGGTGCTGCAGTCCGGGGAAGACAATTATTATTCCGCGGATATGCTGGGGGAGCTGATTGTCAGGATCAAGGAGGAAAATGACCTAGCTATAACCCTTTCACTGGGGGACATGACAAAAGAAGATTACTTGATTTTGCATAAAGCTGGGGCTGACCGTTACCTTTTAAAGCTTGAGACAAATGACCCGGACCTGTTTTCCCGGCTGCGGCCGGGAACGTGCCTGGAGGAGAGGCTGCAGAGGCAGATATGGCTGAAAGAGACCGGTTTTCAGTTGGGGTCTGGCAACATGGTCGGCTTGCCCGGCCAAAGCTTTAAAACTCTCGCCGGGGACGTTATCCTGATGCGCGATATGGAAGTGGAAATGGCGGGTATAGGCCCGTTCATCCCCAATAAACAGACACCGCTGGCAGAAGTTCCGGGCGGCAGCCTGGAATTATCCATGAAAACCCTGGCTGCGGCCAGGCTGGCGATGCCGGGGGCACACCTGCCGACCACCACATCGATTGCGTCGATCCACCCCCAGGGCCGGGTAAAAGCCCTGCAGTGCGGCGCCAATGTAATTATGCCGAACATGACGCCAAGGCAGTACCGGGAAAGCTACATGATCTACCCCGGCAAATTAGGTCTGCAGGACACGCCGGAAGATAGCTATAAAAGGGCTGTTCAAGCGGTAAACGAGGCGGGAAGGACAATCAGCAGTAGTTACGGGCACTCGCTCAAATACGAGAAAAAATGTGTGGGCATATGATTTGAGACGCGTGAAATGAAACGTGAGACGTGGAAAAAAACATGAACTTAAAAGAATATATGAAGGGTTAAAAAGATTTAAATAATTTTAAAAAAATCAGGAGGAGTGATTTATTGTGGCGTCATCCAAAGCAGATTTTATCAATGACGAGTTGATTTTCGGGATGCTGAAAGAGTCCAAGTCAGCAACCAGGGAAGAAATTGAAAAAGTTATCGACAAGGCCGCCCTCGCCAACGGCTTGACCCCAGAGGAAGCAGCGGTACTGCTGCAGGCTGAAGAACCCGGACTCCTGGATAAAATTTACCATACAGCGAGCCGCATTAAAGAAGATATTTACGGCAAGCGCCTGGTATTCTTTGCTCCATTGTATATCAGCGACTACTGCGTCAATAACTGCGTTTACTGCGGCTACCGGCGTGACAATAAGTTCTGCCGCCGTAAGCTAACTATTGAAGAAATAAAGGAAGAGGTAACTGTATTAGAAGATATGGGCCACAAGCGCCTGGCCCTGGAGTGCGGGGAAGACCCGAAAAACTGCCCGATCGATTACGTCTTTGAAGCACTAGAAGCTATTTACTCAGTTAAAGAAAAAAACGGCAGTATCAGGCGGGTTAACGTCAACATTGCTGCTACTACCGTGGAAAATTACAATCGTCTGAAGGGAGCCGGCATCGGCACCTATATTCTTTTCCAGGAAACATACCACCGGCCCACTTACGCGAAGATACACCCTTCAGGGCCAAAAAGGGACTATGACTGGCATACCTGCGCCCATGACCGGGCCATGGAAGGCGGCGTTGACGACGTTGGATTTGGTGTTCTTTATGGGCTTTATGACTATAAATACGAAATAATTGCCACCCTCCTGCACGCCCTTCACCTGGAGGAAGTTTACGGGGTAGGGCCGCACACCATTTCCGTGCCCAGGATGCGCCCGGCGAACGGCGTATCCCTGGAAAACTACCCATACCTTGTCTACGACGCGGATTTCAAAAAACTTATCGCCATCCTGCGCCTGGCCGTCCCGTATACCGGCATGATCCTTTCTACCCGTGAAAGCGCAGAGTTCCGTGACGAGCTCATCAACGTTGGCATTTCCCAGCTGAGCGCCGGATCGTGCACAGGAGTCGGTGGTTACAGCAGGGAAAAAAACGGCGCAGCCAACGAGGAAGATACTTCCCAGTTCACGATAGATGACCAGCGTGATATAAACGAAATTATCAGCAGCATCTGCCAGTCAGGCTTTATACCTAGTTTCTGCACGGCCTGCTACCGCAGCGGGCGGACCGGGGATCGTTTTATGAGCCTGGCCAAAAGCGGCCAAATCCACAATGTCTGCCAGCCCAACGCCATACTAACCTTTAAAGAATTCCTGATGGATTATGCCACCCCGGAAACCAGATCGATAGGCGAGGAAACTATAGCCAAACACCTCAAGCTGGTTGACAGCCCGGCCATCCGCAAAAAAGCTGAACTGAGGCTGGAACAAATAGGCCATGGTTCAAGAGATTTCTACTTCTAAGTCATTAAATAAATTATCATATTACTACGTTATTGAAGCTATTGAAGCCTAAGAGAATGATGGTCAACTATCAAAATCATTATGCTTATATACAGGATGGTTGTTATATTCTCATGTCACATCTCCATCTCATTTGACAGTTTATAAAACAGGTGTTATAAAAAATTATGAGTGATCAGAAAGGGGGGGTTAACGTGAGCTCAAAATTATTCACCTTAGAGGTGCAGACGCGGCAGAGAAGCCAGTTTATTGACATCACATCCGAAGTGGAGCGCATAGTTACGCAGAGCGGTGTTAAGGAGGGCACGGCAAGAATATTTACACTGCATACTACCGCCGGGCTGACTATCAACGAAAACGCAGACCCGACCGTGGTCGAGGACATTCTGATGGAGCTGAACAAAGTCGTCCCTTTAAATGACGGGTACAGACATATGGAAGGCAACTCTGCGGCGCACATCAAGTCCTCGCTTTTTGGTGTTTCCCTTGCCGTCTTTATCACCGGGGGCAGGCTTGCCCTGGGTACCTGGCAGAGCCTTTACTTCTGTGAATTTAACGGCCCCCGGCAAAGGAAGGTCCTGGTAAAAGTCATAGAAGAATAGAAGGTTGGTTTCGAAAAAAGAAGATCAGATAAATATTTATAAATATTTAATCCCCATATAAGATTAAATTAATATTAATATAATAAATTAAAAAAAATTGCCTTAGAAGATGGGAGGGATAGCTGCAGTGTCACGCTGGCTGGTAAGATGGATTCTTAATGTAATAGGGATAATTATTACAGCTAAATTAATTGAAGGATTTGAAGTAACAGTGTTAGCGGCGATAGTGGGTTCCGTTCTCCTTGGTTTTGTCAACGCCACGATCCGTCCGGTTATTCTTCTGGTTACCCTTCCTATCAACGTGCTGACTCTGGGTTTGTTTACCCTGGTTGTAAACGGCTTTATGCTGTGGTTAGTCAGTTTTCTCATAAAAGGGTTTGATGTATTAAACTTTGGCGCCGCTTTTTTAGCCGCCTTAATGATAACAATTATCAGTTCTTTAATTAGTTTTTTAGTGAAAGACTAACCTGTTTAACTTCAAAAATAATCATAAAAGATAATTTAAGATAAAGAAAACCTTTTTCTGTCACAAATACGTCAACAGAAAAAGGTTTTCTTTGCTTATATTTTTGCAGCCTTATTAGTTGGTTAAGCTGCTGATTGGCGCAGGGATGCGGCCGCCACGGCGGATGAATGCCGCAGATGAAAAAGGTTTTACCGGAATTACCGGCGCCCTACCCAGTAGACCGCCGTATTCCACATAATCGCCAACCTTTTTATTTATGGCTGGAATTAAACGCACAGCTGTCGTTTTTTTGTTAATCACGCCAATCGCAGCCTCGTCTGCAATTATTGCCGCAATGGTCTCAGCGGAGGTATCACCCGGCACCGCGATCATATCCAGGCCCACCGAGCACACACAGGTCATGGCCTCGAGTTTATCAAGGGTTAACGCACCGGCCTCTACCGCCTGGATCATGCCTGCGTCCTCGCTGACTGGAATAAAGGCGCCAGACAGCCCGCCCACATAAGATGAAGCCATGGCGCCGCCTTTTTTCACCGCGTCGTTCAAGAGCGCCAGGGCGGCGGTAGTCCCATGTGTCCCACAGCGTTCAAGCCCCATGGACTCCAGTATTTCGGCGACGCTGTCACCGATAGCCGGGGTCGGGGCCAGCGATAAATCAACAATACCAAAAGGAACGCCCAGCTTGCGGGCGGTGGTGCGGCCCACCAGTTCTCCCATCCGGGTTATCTTGAATGCAGTTTTCTTTATTATTTCGGTCAGTATGCCAAAATCTCCGTCTCCGGCCGTTTCAACGGCTTTCTTTACCACACCCGGGCCGCTGACACCCACATTTATAACACATTCAGGCTCACCGATGCCGTGAAAAGCGCCGGCCATAAAAGGATTATCTTCCGGCACATTGGCGAATACCACCAGTTTGGCGCAGCCCAGGCCGTCACTTTCCGCTGTAAGTTCCGCTGTTTTTTTTACAGCCTGTCCCATCCTGTATACAGCGTCCATATTAATCCCGGCTTTTGTTGTAGCCACGTTGACTGATGAGCAAACCCGCCCGGTTGTGGCCAGCGCCTCCGGGATACTGTCGATCAGCTTGTGGTCGGCGTTTGTAAAACCCTTGTGCACCAGGGCTGAAAAACCGCCGATGAAATTCACTCCGACTGTCGCAGCCGCTTCGTCAAGAGTCATGGCAAAGCCGGTAAAGTTATCTGTCTTGCTGCTTTCCGCCACAACGGCTATGGGCGTTACAGATATTCTTTTGTTCACAATAGGAAGGCCGTATTCTCTTTCTATGTTTTCTCCCGTTTTGACCAGGTTTCCCGCCAGCCGGCATATTTTGTCGTAAATTTTTTGCCTGGCCGCCCGCGGGCTGGGGTCAGCACAGTCCCGCAGGCTGATGCCCATGGTAATTGTACGGATATCCAGGTTTTCCTCCTGGACCATATTAACAGTTTCCATAATTTCCTGTAAAGTGAGCATTAAGCAACCTCCCCGGTTATATCCTGTGCATAAAATTGAACACATCTTCGTGCTGAGCGTCAATCCTGACGCCGATTTCCCGGCCTTTCTCGGCAAGTTTATCTTTAAGAGCGATCATATCCCTGGTGCTTCCACTCATATCCGCAACCATAACCATCACCAGGAATTCCTGGAGGATAGTCTGGCTGATGTCAAGTATGTTGATTCCATTGGAAGCGAGCACCTGGGCCACAGCAGCGATGATACCGACTTTGTCCGGACCGATAACAGTAACGATAATCCTGCTTCCTTTGGTGTCTTCCTTTTTTATTTTTGAGAGCATGGGTGTTTGTCCCCCTTGTAAAAAAATTAAAGCTGTTTCTCAGCTTCACTGTTTTTAAAAAATAATGCATTAAGAGACTTTATTCATGAAATAATATTAACTTTGCAAAAGAGGAATGTCAAACTTTTTTGCCGGCGTCAATTTTATTAAGGTGTTGCAGGAGTGGTTTACCTTTAAGGGACAGGATTTGCTTCATTTGAGTTATAAAAATGCATTTTATAGACATCAAAATTCCAGCCCGCAAAGAAGTTATCAGCCGCCTGCACTCCGGACATAAACAGATTCTCTTTCTGCGTGCCGTTAATATCAAAATCAGTAGTCTTTATCCCCAAGGAGGGGATAGAAATTGTCCGGACAACACTCTTGGGATCCATTTCAAAAAGCCTGTCGTGCGCTTCCAGCATGGTCGTCAGCGTTGCTTTAAACAAGTCAAAGGGGTTGGAGACAGGCAGGGGATTTATGCTGTCCGGCTCTATTATTTTAAAACCGAAAGTAGGCCAGGCCGGTGTATCTTCCCGATCAAATAACCATACCGGGAAATTGCTTAGAACTCCGCCGTCTATGATGTAACTGTATCGTCTGAGTTTTTTGTTTTCGAAATATGATAGGGTGTAAGGTTCGTAAAAAAACGGCAGATTTGCGCTCATCCGCACCGCTGAAGCAACATCAAGTTCATCCGGATGAATATTATAATCTTTAATGTCATAGGGGAGCCGTAAAAGCTTTCGCTTCGAAACATCGGTCGCTATGACAGTCAGCTTATAACGGCATTTGCAGTCATTCTCGAAATCTTTCAATACAAGATCCTTAAAGGTTTGAATTCCCTTATCGGCCAGGATCTGTCTTATCCAATTTTCGAGGAAAGCGGCCTTATATAGACCATTTTTAAACCAGAGCCTGAGGGGGAGGCCCAGGTAAGGTATTTGTCCAAGCCAATCCTTATCTCTGAACTTTTTAAAGTCGAGATCCCACACCAGTTCCTTGATTTCCCCAGCTGTATAGCCTGCGGCAATGAATGAAGCAATGATGGCCCCTGCAGATGTGCCGGCGACATTTACCCAGGTATACCCTTTCGTTTCAGCCTCGTGGAGAGCGCCGAGCATGGCAAAAGCTTTTACACCGCCTCCTTCAAATATTCCATTAGCCAGCATTGTCAATTTTAATCACCCCGAATATAAGTTATTTAGGGATTGATTAAAAAGTTACAGTTAAAAAGAGCCAGCCTGTTTTTATGGCTGAATTTTTAAAAAGCCATTGACTGAACACGTGTTCGCTGCTAGAATACAAGCAAACGTATGTACGAGCAGGAGGCAAAATCATGGATAGAACATGGTACGACGATGATAGCTTCATGAAGGCAGACGCCGTGGATTGCAGTTTTGCCGATAGGGTACTTAGTTGGTTGGAAAGTGATGATACTGAGTTTGAAAAAATCTTTGGGTACAGTATCTGTTTGGCCGCGGTAACCTACATTATCACGCGGCTCTTTATATGATCTCTGATCCCAATGCCTTATATAACACTTAATATACTGATCAACTACCCTTAAGATATAAATAATTAACTCAACTTTCGCACATTGAAATTTTTAGGCGCTTCTTAAATATTGAGGATAGTGAAGCACAAAAATGGTTCAAGAACGCATTGACCTTCTGTTCCGACAAAAACAAGAAATCAATTAAAGAC
>JAQVXL010000070.1 GCA_028709235.1 Desulfotomaculaceae bacterium | reverse complement strand
GGTTTTGGTGCTGCTCACACACCAGAGATACATTTAGGGAGTGGGCCTTGTTTTACCTGCGCTACCAGTTGCAGGTGGCCTAGTTTTTATGGCCATTTGTGTTCATTTTATATTGGCCGGTAACAGATTCATGGCTAAAAAGGGGTTCATTCATATATTCGATGTTTTTGCCGAGTTCTTTGACTTCCTCCGCCAGTTCGGGGTCGTCGTATGACTGCACCAGCTTGCTCATATTTGTCAGCTGTTGGTACAAGACGTTCCTGCCGCCCTCATAATCACCCTGGTCTGCCAGGCGGATGGCTTCCTCTTTCGCCTCGGCGCAGCGGAATAACTCCACGTGCTTTATAACCTCCAGGTTCTCCACCGGCCCTTCCCCCGGGTAATTTGTGAATTTTGTCTCCAGGCTGGCCTTAAGGCTTACCAGGGCCAGGTTTTCCCGCACGTCGGCGTACTCCAGCTCAAGGTCGAGCAGTTTGTGGCGGCCTTCTTCGCGAGGGGATATCACCAGCTCAACCAGGATTATTTTGCTTTCACCGCTGTAGATGTCCGGCAGGTTGATTGAAATACCGTTGCCGGCAGAGAAAGGGTAGCCCAGCACGCCTGAAACCGACACCCCGTCCCCGGTTTTCAGTTTTACGGTCAGGTTCTGCGCCACTGTGCTGAGCAGGCCGCTTAGCTCCTGCTCAAAAATCTCCGGGATCTGGTCAGGGGACTGGATATAATAGGAGTTGCCGCCGCCGGCCTCGGCCATTGCAATCAGCAGGTCCTCTTCGAAATCTCCACCCAGGCCGAAGGTGGACAGTGTGACCCCGCCGCCGGCCATTTCACCTGCTTTTTTAATTAATCTTTTGTGGCTGGTTATACCGGCGTTAGCCTGCCCGTCAGTGAGGAGAAGCACCCGGTTAATCTGCTCTTTCTTGAATGCCAACTTGACTTGGTGCAACCGCCGGGGTAAATGCTCATCACCGACTGTTTCAACATGTCTTTGTTCTCAACTGGTTGGGATGGGGCAACCATGCTGACCATGTCGTCGAAAGCCACTACCGAGCAGTGGTCCTGCCGGCCAAGGTGGCCCAGTGCAAAGGCCACAGCCTTTTTAGTGTAGTCGAGTTTATCTCCGGCCATGCTCCCGCTGCGGTCTATGACGAAGGAGAGGTTCTGGGCCGGCCGGCTTTCTGTAATTTCTTCAGGCGCTGTCAGTTTTACCATCAGATAGGCCGCCTGCTTGTTACCAGGCAGGAGATGGTACTTGTCAAGGGCCAGGTCAATTTTAATTTGGTTCACAATATCCCTCCTGGTATATGATTTAATAATTTGGCTGTGTCTCAATTTCTCATGTTTACTTGAAAGATGGTGCCCTCCTTTGAATTGGTATATTCCTATCATAAGGCGGTAATCCGGCAACAACCTGTCACTTTGTTTGAGTTCTCCAGGTATTATGGAGTAAATATATGAATATTTATTTGTTAGAAACCTTTTGGGAGTGATAAAGTGCATATAAATAAAACAGTTAATATCCCTATAGCGTTATATAAATCACTTCAGGGCAAATATTTTGTCGGCCTTAGCCGCGAAGAGTTCGGAGCAGGAAAATCCGCCTGGGCAGCACTTATAAACCCTGTACATTCCGGAGTTAATCTGCATGTCAACGTTTTTACTGTGGGTAATGTAACGGGTATACCATTTTTATTCCAAGTATGGTTTAACCCTAAACTTTCGGGAAATCCTCAACTGACGGACATGATCAGCCCGGCAAATACGGCATTATTTCCGCCACCCAAGCCAAAAGTTCAATTTATGTTTGCCAGTAACGTTGATGAACTTCCGCAAGGTGGGGTTCTAGTATTCGGGAGAGCTGTTCCACCTGAAACTACAATTGTTTCAGAAGAAGATGGCAAATTTATTTTTCCTCCCGGTGGATCCTTTGCCATCAATTACCTCCCACCAGAGACAAGTAGTAAAAAGATTTTAGGTAGAGTTGCTTTCGGCTGGTGGGAAGAAAAAATAAAATGTGGTAAAAATTGCTTAATTCAAAAACTCTTTCGAGATCCATAAAGGCTCATTTATTGGTGAGAGACATCTATGGGGACAGGGGGACAGTGGTCTTCTACACAACTGGCAAAATGCGATAACCCGACTTCTGTCAGCGTTGCAAATAGGAGAAGGGCGGGCTTATCTATGTAGTTGCAAAAGAAAAAAGCTGTGTATATACTAAAAAATATAATATTTATTCCGAGGCTGCCGGGAGGCCATAGTTTTTCTGGACAATTTATCACAGGAGGGCACCCTTTTTGTTTGCGCCATAGTAGTGTCGAAAATATTTTCAGGCGTCCGTCCCGCGGAACTGCTAAAGGTTGATGAGTTTCTTGAGACGATGGGTTATATTCAAAAACTAATAGTAGGGGGCAGGTGGATAGGTCCCTTGTCCCACATTTGAGGGACAGGGGTAGGGGAGATTAATCCAGAAACCTTCACAGGCCACTTTTTATCTTTGGGGCCCACTTTGTAGCACCCAAGGTTAATGTTTTATGGGTAGTGCTTTGTGTTACGGATGTTTTTCCGGCACACAAAGCACATCAAAGGGGAAGATGAATTCCGGATTGGGAATATGCTGATTAGCGTTAATAAGCTCCTCTTCACTTATATTAAACTCCCGGGCAATAGAAAACATTGTGTCGCCATCTTTTACTTCGTAACGCCCCTGGAAATTCGCCGGGCAAGTTGTTGGTTTGCGAAATCCCGGGACGCATAGTACATCCCCCAGGTAAAGCACATTTGGATCGGTTATATGAGGATTAATTGCGATCAGCTCTGCCGCAGTCGTGCCAAAATACTGCGCAATGATGGACATTGTGTCACCGGAGACAACAAAATACCGGCTCATAAACCCTTCCGGACAATCTTGCGGATAGCGTGGCGGCATAGATGCCACCTTCTTTCTATTAAATTTAAAGCTCACTTGAAATCCTTACCTCATATTAATATATGCCGGTAAGTGCCGGTTATATTGCCACAGCGACTTCGCTCTGTGCGCTGTCTAAGAAGATGGGCGGAGCGAACCCCTGTTATGGATGGCGTCTTGACCCCATGATCGCCATGTTATCCGCTGCGAGTAAAATTGATGCCAAGAGCATTGCTATTGAAAGTACTTTAATGACCGGCGACCGCTGCAAAGTTTCTAATACCAGAAAAGAACCGTAATGAAGGTGACCTCCAAATTGGATTTTACTTTTTTACTGCCTTAATTCCTGCTGGCCTGCTTCCATAGAGGACAACCTTTCATTAACAGGATTCAATTCTTCTTTGATAACAGCATGAAGGATGTTTACCAATTCATTATTGTCTGGCATATATAAGTCCCCCTTTTGGATATATTACCAGAAAAAAGACTGGAAGGAAATTGGTATATTGGTTATGTGATTACGTTTCTACTGCCTCCAGGCCGGCTTTTTACATTTTTATTTGCATCGAACTTTATGGTATATTTATTAAATAGAGCCTACGGGCTGGCGGTCGCAGCTACCCGCCTAAAAAAACAAGGGGGTCGGATTGTGCGCTATAAGTTGTTTCCTTTTGTGATGGTCGCTTTTGTGGTCGTTTTTCTTCTCAGTAATACAGTGGCAGTAAAAGTGACTCAGTTGGGGCCCTTCTATTTCGATGGGGCGACAATACTTTTCCCGCTGGCATACATTTTTGGCGACATCATGACGGAAGTTTATGGTTTTAAGAAAAGCCGGTTGGTAATCTGGTCAGGCTTTGCGGCTTGTGCGTTTATGGGCTTTGTCTACTGGCTGATCGGAGTTCTTCCTGCTGCCCCGGATTGGCGCAACCAGGAGGCATATAATGCTATTCTGGGGCAGACGCCCCGCATAGTACTGGCTTCTTTGGTGGCTTACTTCTGTGGAGAGTTTGTAAACAGCTTTATCATGGCCAAAATGAAAATCCTCACCTCCGGGCGGCGACTGTGGACGCGAACCATCGGCTCAACGGTGGTAGGCCAGGCAGTAGACACTTCCCTTTTCGTGGCTATCGCATTTACGGGGGTTATTCCCGGGGCGGCTTTGCTTCATATGGCGGTAAGCAATTATGTTTTCAAGACTTGCTTTGAGGCGGCGGCCACACCGGTGACTTATGCCGCCTGCGGGTGGCTCAAACGAGTAGAGCAAGAAGACTACTTTGACCACGAAACTAACTTCAACCCGTTCGCTGTTTCAATGGACGACTTAAAATAGACCAATGTCTATAAAGTACTGAGAAAATGCATCTTACAGTATCCATGATGGCCACGATAAACGTCTGCATTATGTTTATACCCGGGAATGCTCTAATAAAAAAAGGGAATAAATAAAGTAGCAGGATATACCATTATAAGAGGGCTCATAGTTCTAGTAGCTTTTGCTTTTGCCAATGCGTTACTTTCCATTTGAAGCATTTCCCTCAACTGTAGAACTTCACCCGGAGTAAGTTGCCTCAACTTCGTCTAACCACCTTTGATTTTGGGACGCTGTATAGCGTCTCATTTTTTTGCCATAATTTGCTTGACATTATATAATGAAATAAAAGGGGGTTGTAATATATGGAAGAAGCTAAATTTTGCCCGCTGATTAAAAACGATTGCAAGAAGGGACAATGCGCCTGGTGGGATATCTATACTAATGAATGTGTCGTATTGTCTATGGTGCTCGCTTTATGGGCGGATGTCTACGAGGATGAAGACGACGATGACGATGATGAAGATGATAGAGAAATAGAAGCTGAAGATAAGGAAGATAATGCTGAAGATGAGGAATTTGCAGATGGCGATATAAAAGAGTTTAAAGTTAAGATAAAAAGTTTGAACTAAAACTGTAATATTGTTTAGGGGTTGGAGGGTATAGGGAGTAATTGGCGGCGAACGGCCAGGTAGGACCTGGCCGTGAGGACGTAAAAAGATTTGTGTATATAGGTGATACTACCTTACGAATTTTGAAGGGGATAGCGTCAAGATAGCCGTTCGCCGGATGCTTCCCTATGTTTTTAAATTTTAATTAATTTTAATATGTTTTTATAAAATAGTTTGTCTTTTTGTTCCTGGCTGAAAAAATCTGTGTTTTTGAGAAAGTCTACGTACTTTTTCTGATCCCGCCAGGGGCTGTCTGTGCCGAAGATAAAATTATCTTCATTGGCCCTGTACAGTTTTATGGCGTTTTCGTCCTGCACCATTTTTTCCAGCACGAATGAGGTGTCATAATAACACTCTTTATCTCCATATAGATCCAACACCCGATCCCACTGGCCGTCTCCGCCTGCGTGGGCCATGATTATTTTTGCGCCGGCAAAATCCTTTAAGACTCTGGCAAACCGTTCAATTGTGGCACAGTCTGAGTCCGGCATACTTAAATCAAAACCCGAATGAAAATACAGGATCAAATCATTTCTGACCGCCTCTTCGTATACTTTATAAGCTTCTTTGGCGTCAGCCGGGAAATCCTGGTAAGCGGGATGGAATTTAAGGCCCTGCAAGCCCATTCCGGCCATTTCACGAATAACACTTTTATAGTTTGGATCATCGGGATGGACCGAACCGAAGTAAATCATCCGCGGGGTGCGCTCGACCATTTGGTTCAGCCATTTGAGTATGCCGCAGCCCTGTAAAGGCGAAGTGGCTACAGCCAGCACGATAGACAGGTCAACGCCCGCTGTCTCCATAGAGGAAAGTAGATTAGCAAAGGTGCCGTCTGTATTTGCGTCTACTTGTCCGTTGGTGTTTCCTAAAATTGTGGTTACCGCTTTCCCCGCTATGTGGTCGGGGTAAATGTGGGTGTGCGCGTCAATAATCATGTGTTTTTTCCTTTTCATAATATATTTTCATTCATTAATACATATATCATAGCTTTTAGCAAAATGGCAATGGTAGAATTCCTACCACCGTCAGGGTATGCCGGGCGCACATAAAAAACCAAATCACCCTTGCGGGTGATTTGGCCGGGAGAGGTTGTATATGATAGGTGGTGTTAGAAACCACAGCCCCCGCCTAAAAAGATAAAACCAAAACTTAGTATAAGCAGGATCAAAATCAGAAAAAGAATGAAAGCCCAGTTGTTGCCAAAGCCGCCTTTACCAGCTCCTTCGGCCATGTATTCGGTCATGTTAAACCCTCCTTCTCAAATTTATAATAAAATATTCCATTAGCATGGAATTTGTTAACGTTTAGCGAAAAAAATGTTGGATTAAAATTGATTCTTTAGGGAGCATGGCACTAATTGTAAAATTCATGGAGGAAACCAGGCTCTTTTTACAGAAGGACATTAAACCGGCCGGATCAGGGCGATCTTTTTTTAAGAATTTATTACCATAGCAGGAAGGGGCGGAGGTCATGTGCGGGCGCTTCACTTTATATGTTGACAGCAAGAAGCTGAACACGGTTTTTCATTTGACCAATAATATATTTGATTATGTGCCGCGCTACAATATTGCGCCGGGACAACAAATTGCTGTAATTACACAGTATGACGGCGGCAGGGTGTTCTCTTATATGAGATGGGGTTTGATACCGCCCTGGGCCAAAGATGCGAAAATGGGCTACAGATTGATTAACGCCCGCTCAGAAACCGTAGATAATAAACCAGCTTTCAAGGTCTCATTCAGACACCGCCGCTGCTTGATCCCTGCCGATGGTTTTTATGAATGGAAAAAGAACAACGCCAAACAGCCGGTGTATATCAGCATGCCGGGCAAGGCTGTCTTTGCCTTTGCCGGCATATGGACCCAGTGGACGCCGCCCCAGGGCAGCACTATTAATTCCTGCAGTATAATTACCACCGCTGCCAATGAAACAATCCGCAGTATCCATGACCGCATGCCGGTTTTATTTGATCAGGAACAGCAGTTTCAGGCCTGGCTGGAGCAAAATGATCCATTAGAGTTGAAAAAACTTTTACAACCGTACGCCGGCCCATTGGCGGCTTACCCGGTTTCGACTGCCGTTAACGCTGCAAAACATGACAGCCCCCAGCTGATAGAGAAGACTGTCGACATAACTGGCGACATAACTTAGGCACCGGCGCCTAAAGCGGCATGGCGACACCCGTTTGAGACGTGAGAATGAAAGGCGCGTCTTAATGGTCAGAAAGACCTGAGAGGAATACATGAACCCCACAACTATATACCCGGTTGGGTCGGCGGGTTAAAACCCGCCCTACAACGGGAGAACGCCCCGATTGGAAACAAAAAATGTAGGTTCGATTTCAATCGAACAAGGCGCGTTAGCGCCTGACTTCCGTCGCCCCATTAGCGGCAGGGGAGGGGTAAGATCGATCTAGATCAAGCGTGAAGGAGACGATCGCTGTATTTAAGTCAAATTGATCAAAAATAAATAAACACGATCATTTTTGGAGTTTGTAAAATAAATACATATGGCATATATTAAATGTGGCATAGATTAAAAATGTCATAGATCATAGATTAAGACAGGGTGTTGGAACTGTGGGCAAGTTTCTTTTGAAACCCGTGGTCAAATGGGCCGGCGGGAAAACAAGAATACTGAACCAGCTGGCAAAATACTTTCCCCATCACTATTGTAATTACCACGAGCCTTTTATGGGCGGTGGCGCGGTGTTTTTTCATTTATTTGCGGCAATTAAGGCTAAAAAAGCAGTAGCATATTTGTCTGATTCAAACGAAGAGTTAATAAATTTGTATCAAGTGATCAGAGACGATGTGGAAACGCTGATCACTGTATCAAAAGAACATATATATGATCATCAATATTTCTATAATGTAAGGGCACAAAACCCGCTGGAAATGAGTGATGTACAGAGGGCGTCCCGGACCCTTTACCTGAATAAAACCTGTTTCAACGGTCTCTACAGGGTAAACAGCAAGGGCCAGTTTAACGTGCCTTTCGGGGATTATACGGCGCCGGTCATAGTCAATGAGGCAGCGCTGCGGCAGGCGAGCTGCGCCTTCCGGCAGGCTGAATTGTATGCCGGCGATTTCGGGATTGTATTGGAAAACGCCCGGGCCGGTGACTTCGTATATTTAGACCCGCCTTATGTCCCGCTGTCACCCACGTCAAATTTTACCAGTTACACCGCCGGTTCCTTCGGTTTGGCCGAGCACAGGCGTTTGCGGGAGGTGTTCGGCGCTTTGCAGGCCAGGGGTTGTTACGTGATGCTCAGCAACTCGCAGGTGGATTTCGTAACAGAGCTCTACCGCGGCTGCAACATCAAAACGATCAACGCCATCCGGGCTATAAATTCAGTTGCTGCGAAACGAGGTTCTATCAAAGAACTGGTGATCCTGTCATATCCGGATCAAGATATGTGCCGGCTGAACCACTGCCTGAAATGACCTTACAATAAATAACCCGGCCTGGCCGGGTTATTTCCGCTTAATGCGGCTGTAATAAGGGTAACTTAATACCCTGATCTATAATATGCGGGATGCTGTAATTTCTGTTCATTATTATTTTGGTATTGGTTACCTTTGCCGGTTGGAGAACATAACTTATAAAAAAGGAGATTTAAAGCTTGACCAGTCATGCATGGGAGGGGTGGTAAAAGGTGATACGCCTGCTTTATCCTTTGTTATTCTCAATGGCCATCATACCTGAAGCGGATAAGCATTTGGAAAATTTACAAACGGTGGCCCAGACGGCTCAGACGACAGTGAAAAATATTAAAGACGGCATGGAAGGTTTTCAGAGTAATGTCATGGAATTTTACCAGGTATTAAATGAGAAAGGCAAACCAGGCCAGGACCCGACATCTTAATTGCCCAGAAATTCCCTGCCTCTTTAGGCCTGGGGAGTGTTAAAAACCAGGTTTTATAGAAGTATTCTTAGTATGGCTGACAGCCGCCGCGCTGTCGGCCCTTTTAGTTTCACGCCCGGGTATAAAAGAATATAGCCAGACCATAATAGATCAATAAGGAGCATTCCTGTAACAAACAAAAATGAGCTTTGAAAATAAAAGTACCTCCTGTTAACATACGAGGTGTCAGCTTCGCGAAGCGACCCTTAAATAACAGAGGAGGTACTCAAGATGAAGTATA
>JAQVXL010000069.1 GCA_028709235.1 Desulfotomaculaceae bacterium | reverse complement strand
CGTTTACGTGAAAAATGTCCCTACCGTGATAAGAAAATTCTGCTTACCATCTTTCTAAAATAGTCCTTACCGTGGCGGAAAATTTCTGCTTACCATATGATTGTAAAATCATCTTACCATCCACAGGCGAATCCAGGAGCGGGTGTCGGCCATGATCCCGGATGAGGGCTGTGATGTTTATCAGGAAGTTAAAGGCGTTTATGAAGTCGAGCTGAATGACAGGGGTATCCTGAGCGTTAAATTTAATGTTTACACTTTCAGAATACATGCGGCCAACGGTTTAGACGAGCAGAGGTCGCTGACATTTAATTTAGAAACAGGCAAAGTATACCGGCTGTATGATTTATTTAAAAGGCACAGCAACTATAAAAGTGTGCTTACCAGGATGATTCAAGAGCAAATTGAGGATCGCGATATCCCTTTGGTCAAAGAGTTTGATGGTATTGATGACTATGAAGAATTTTATCTGACTGAAAACGCCCTGGTGATATATTTTCAGGAAATAGAGTTCACTCCGCACTATATCGGGATTCCTGAATTTCCTATCCCATACTCCCAAATAAAAAATCTGGTCAGAGAGGATGGGCCCATAGCCAGGTTTATCAATAGAAATCTATGAGGATTGAAAAAACCCGCCGTTATGGCAGGTTTTTTCAGGTATTTTTACAAGGGCATCTCAGCAGCGTCCTATGCAGCGAGATACGTCGCCTCCGAGATCATATATAACAACAAATCAAGAGAAGGATAATGCGGCCGGCTGTGGAAACTTAATGATGAACAAACATTCCTGTGATGAGTATAAGGAGTTAAATAATCATGAAAATATTCAGTTGGGAGATAAAACTTGGCATAAGCCTCGTAATATTATCATCGTCTATTTACATGCTCAAATATTTCATCCTGGGCGATCCCGTGAATACCTACATGTATATTTTTAACGCAGCTGGTTTTCTGCCGCTGAATGTGCTGTTTGTCACTATGGTCATCAACAAGCTGCTTTCGATCAGGGCGCAGCGTGAAAGACTGGAAAAGTTAAATATGGTCATCGGCATGTTTTATAGTGAAGTCGGCACCGAGATGTTGACCTACTTATCACACAATGACACTGATATCGGCAAGCTCAAAGACCATCTCCTGGTGAGTGACCGGTGGTCCGAAAAGAATTTTAGTTCTGTCAGGGAAATTATCAGCGCCCATCATTATACAACAGAAAACAATGACATCGACTTTGCCATGCTGCATAACTGGTTGAAAAGCAAAAGGGATTTTATCTTAGGGCTGTTAGAAAACCCGGCTTTGTTGGAGCATGGTCCCTTTACCGAACTGCTGCGGGCCCTGTCTCATCTGTTAGACGAACTGAGCCGCAGAAATGATTTTTACAACCTGCCCGAGACTGATATACGCCACTTGACCCAGGACCTGGACCGGGTCTACCGGCACCTGATCATTCAATGGCTCGATTATATGCAGTATTTAAAGAAATACTACCCGTATCTTTTTTCCTTTGCCATGCGGGTCAACCCTTTTGATGATAATGCTTCGCCGGTAGTGGGCGAAGGAGAGCAGGCCTAAACAGCAAGGGGACCGGTGAGATTGCCAGGATATCCTGCGGCCAAGATGTCCGGATGAATCTGGACCTACATCAAAAAACAGGCCTTTTTCAGTGGTCTTGGATCAGGTCTGGTTTTGTCTTGCCCAATGCGGAACTGAACGAGTCAAAGCACACTCCTTTTATCTACAACATACAATAATATGTAATATATTGTAATGTGAGGAAAGGAGTGTTTAATTTGGATGATATCCACAAAATGCCTCCCGGCCCCGGGTGTCCCAATATACCAGTGCACAACCCGGGATATTGTGGCCAGTATCCGCCAATTAGACTAATGGATTATGGGCCTAACCCATTTGCTGTAAACATTGATGCAGCTACAAAGCAAAACAACTGTTATCGTATTGCTTTATGGACAGGAAAGCATTTACAGCTTACCTTGATGAGCATTAATGTGGGAGAAGACATCGGTTTAGAAGTGCACCCCAACCTGGATCAATTCATACGTATTGAGCAAGGGCAAGGAATTATTCAAATGGGGGATAGAAAAGACCGGTTGGACTGCCGGGCATGTGTCGGAGATGGTTTTGCGATTATTATTCCGGCCGGTAAATGGCACAATCTAACTAACACAGGTAATGTACCACTTAAATTATACTCTATTTATGCGCCACCTGCGCACCCACACGGAACTGTTCAACAAACAAAAGCAGATGCTGAAGAACACCACTACTAAAAACTAGTAAAACCAGTAAAACCAGGGAAAACCAGGGGGCGGTTCTTCTGGATCAAATTAATTATCATGTAAAGATGTTATTTTAATACAACCACGAAGCGGTTTCGTTCATCCAGGGTCTAAGAATTTTAAACACGACTATGAAATAAAAGTACTTTTCTCATTTTTTTAATGCAAAAGCTTGAAAGCCTATCAATAAAGGTTTTCAAGCTTTTTATAGTTTTCAACTGTCAAAGATGGGGTTAAAGACGAAAAATCAATCCGATTGGTTCATAATTTTTATTTACAGAGAAAACTTCTTCATTTAAAGCTTAAATAATACATCTTTATGTTTACTTGCTTTCAGATTAAATGTTTAAATAGCTATTATAAATAAATTGTATGTATAATGAATACTGAATGCGAGGTGGTTGCGTTTGTGCTAAAAAAAACAAACAACAAATTATACGAGATGCAATCATGTGAATGAGCGAGAAAATTAAAGAAAACTTCAGTTTATTGAGAGAGGGGATACATAAGATGAAAAAAAGAACGGTTATGATGGCCCTGTTTAGCTTGCTGCTGGTAACGTTGTTGGCCGCCGGTTGCGGTAATAAAGCGGGTGCTCCTACCACAGCTCAGGAAGCGCCGGAATTAAGTGTTGGATATATCTTCACCAACCACCATACACCCCTGGTCGTAGCCGCTACCAAAGGAGAAGAGTTTAAGGACCAGGGCGTTTATCTCAAGCCAGTGATTCAGAAAGAAAAATATGACCTGATGGACGGTGATAATAAGTTAGCCACTTTGAGTTTAGTTGTTAACAAAAGCGGCTCGGAAACAACTACGCTTTTTGCCCAAAACAATTTGGACGTGGCGCTTGCTTCTGTAACAGCGATTATGTCCGGCGCCGACAAGGGTACCCCAATCAAAACCCTTTGCCCGGTGCAAACAGAAGGCATGGCTTTGGTTGTTCCAAAAGATAGTAGAATTGATAACTGGGAATCGTTCCTTGCTCACGTGAAAGCAGCCGGTCAACCGGTTAAAATAGGATATCACTCTCCGACCAGTGCGCCCAGGATTGTGTTTGAAGGAGCCCTGCACGAGGCGGGAATAACGATAACCCAGGACGCCAATGACGC
The DNA here is from genome assembly GCA_028709235.1 of Desulfotomaculaceae bacterium. Lineage (GTDB taxonomy): Bacteria > Bacillota > Desulfotomaculia > Desulfotomaculales > Pelotomaculaceae > Syntrophopropionicum. Next base: position 5,651 of record JAQVXL010000069.1, on the reverse strand, counting down.
CACAGCCCAAGTGCTGATGGTGGACTTGAAAGACACCTCAAACCTTAACTCTGCGCTGACGAGCAAACAAGTGGACGGTTGGGTCGGGCCCTCACCGCACCCGGAAGTTTCAGTTGTACAGGGTATAGGCAAGATTGCTCTCAACCTGCGCGATTTGCCGCCGCAGGGGCACTGGCATGATTTCCCCTGCTGTGTGGTAGCGGCGCGCGATGAAGTGACAGCAGCAAATCCTGAAGTGATGCAAAAGTTCGTTGATCTGATGACCAAGTGCAGTGAGTGGTGCAACAATAACAAAGAAGAGGCCGGTACTATCACGGCGAACTGGATGGGCCTCCCACCGGAAGCTGCCAAAGCTTCTTCGCTGGTGTACAGCACCGAGGTCACTGAAAACTGGATGCGCGGAACCGGGATTTACATGGATGTATTAAATAATATGGACAAGTTTTCAGATCAGTTAAAAGGCAAGAACCTTGACGAAGTTGAACCTTTACTGTTTAACTTTAGCTTTACAGAAAAATCAAACATATAAGAAAATCATTCGTTGAAGTGTTTGTCCCAGTAGGGTGTTTCCTCCGACCGGTCTGGTTGGGGGAAACATCTTATTATGACGGAGGTGAGCGGGGATATGAAAAGGTCCGGTATGCAGTTGAATTTTGCGGCGCCCGGCCAGATAGATTTCAATAGTATTAGCAAAAAAGCAAAAAGGTTCGGTATACAGCTAATCTGGTCTTTGGTGATTCCGGTTGTTTTTATAGCCGGCTGGGATATGATTGCCAATCATCTGCAAAACCCTGTTGTGCTGCCGACTGTAAAAGAGTCGCTGCAGATTCTGATCCATCCCTTCGCCAATTTGATCGGTATGGGCTCTCTTTTCAGTAACATTTTTGTGAGCCTGATGCGCGTGCTTTTAGGATATGTTCTGGCGGTTTTAGTTGCGGTGCCCATAGGCATCTTTATGGGTTATTACGGTCCCGCATACCGCCTGCTTAACGGGTTTCTGGGGTTGTTCCGGCCAATTCCGCCGCTGGCCTGGGTGCCGCTGGTTCTGGCCTGGTTTGGTATAGCCAGCATGGCCACGCTGCTTGGTATTAAGCAGGGTCAGTGGTACGTCTATTTAAATAACTTGAAATTGTCTATGGTTTTCATTATCTTTATCGGCGCTTTCTACCCGGTATTGACCAGCGCGCTTTACGGTGTCCGGAATGTAAGAAAGGTTTTGATTGATTCAGCCCGGGTACTGGGTGCAAGTGAAAAGGACATTTTCCGTTTGGTATTGCTGCCGGCCGCGTTCCCTTCCATTGTTAACGGGATGAGGATTGGCCTGGGGGTGGCCTGGATGTGCCTGGTTTCGGCAGAAATGCTGCCGGGGAGCCTTTCCGGGGTGGGATATTTGATTACCCATGCCTATACGGTTGCCAGAACAGACATTGTTGTAGCGGGAATGATCAGCATTGGCGTGGTTGGATCTATACTTGACTTCCTGTTTAGGGCTTTGGAAGATAAAAAATTTGCCTGGCAACGCTTGTCCAGGTAAACAGGAGGCAACGTTTTGCAAGAAACAGTCATTAATATCGAGCACTTATCCAAGACCTTCACTACAGAACAGGGGGCGCTTGTGCCTGCTCTTAAGGACATCAACTTATCAGTGGATCTGAATGATTTTATTTGTATTGTCGGTCCCTCGGGTTGTGGTAAATCCACCCTGCTGCGTATTATTGCGGGTTTGGAACAGGCAAGCGACGGCATGGCATTTTACCTGGGTGAAGAAGTGAAAAAGACCAACCGGGAGGTGGGCATGGTCTTTCAGGACTACTCGCTTCTACCGTGGCGAACTGTTCTGGATAACATTGCCCTGGGAATGGTGTTCAGCGGAGTGGCGCGCAACGAGTCATTGCAGGTTGCGACACAGTATTTAAAGCTGGTAGGCCTGGGGGATTTTGCCCGTGCTTACCCGTATGAATTGTCTGGCGGGATGCAGCAGAGAGCGGCCATTGCCCGGGCGCTGGCAAACAACCCCAGGGTGTTGTTAATGGACGAACCCTTTGGCGCCCTTGATGCGCACACACGCATACTATTGCAAAAAGAACTGTTGCGAATCTGGGAACAGGATCGCAAGACAATTGTATTTGTTACCCACAGTGTGGATGAGGCTATTTACCTGGCGGATAAAATCATCGTTATGTCTGCTCATCCCGGACAAATCAAGGAAACGATTAATGTAACAATGGCAAGGCCGCGGGACCGGGGCAACCCGCTTTACGGGAAGATGAATGCCCGGATCCTCAGTATGCTGGACCACTAAACCAGTAAACCAGGGGGACGGTTCTTCTGGTACAGGCAAACCAGAGGGGCGGATATTGAAGGAAACAATCGTAGTTTTGCCGCAAAAAGGCTCAACTGTCGAGTATTACTGGCAGTTGAGCCCTCACAGACCTATAACCTGAAATTATAGCAGTGCCGGGATGAATTTTGCCAGCAGGTATACATCCCCGCTGTCAGCCACAATCCTGTGATTTACATTTTCTGGCACCACCAGCGAGACCCCCAGCTCACAGGTGAACTTTTTGCCGGCTATTTCACCTTTCCCCACACCGCCCACGATATTGATAAATTCCCATTTGCCGTCGTGGACATGTTCTCCTATTTCAAAGCCGTCTTTGATCCTGATCAGGTGACAGCTGAATTTGCCGTCAGACGAATCCCCTCTTACCAGGTGTTTTAAAAAGACGCCGGTGAAACTGGCATGCGGGTGCCAGTCCAACTCCGTTACATCAAGATCTTGATCAGTGTACACTACTTTACCTTCACTCAGTCCTCTGACAGTTTCGTTCATAATTCTGCCCCCCGTAAGTTTTAATAAATTATAACACATTTACCCATATCTATATTCACTTGCTGTAAGGATCAATCCTTTTAATCCGGAAGTTTCTCCCGAGATTGTTAAATAATTAAAGGGGTCAGGCTTGAATTGTTGAATTTACCGTTTATTTGGAATAGTCATAATTTTGAATAAGTAAATATGTCAAGCCTGACCCCAATTGACAATTGACAATTGAATTAAATTAAACGACCAAATAGCACTTTATCGATTTGGATCGAAAAATTCGGATCACCGGCTGATTTGGTGAACTGGATCCGGGCCATTACAGCGTTTGAGGGGGCTGGCCCGGTGATATCGGCATAAACCAGCCACTGACGCTTGTTTTCCCTATTGCCTGGGATGACCAGGCTAAGCCCCAGTCCGATCTGCTGGCCCCTGGCGTCCAGCCAGAGAACCTTTACCAGCATATTTCCGTAGAAGGGAGGGGTGACACCTGCCTCATAGCCAAGCGCAAAGTTCAATAAGAAACAGTGGCCGGCGCCACAGGGAAGGGGAATATCTTGAAAAATAAGGCCGCCGCCATCATCTACGTTGGCTACAAAAACTCCCTCATAATTGTCATTATCAGCAAGGGCAGTGGCGTTAACTGCTGTCCAGCTGCTCAAATTAGCATCAAAACTTGGGTTTTGCACTAGATTGGGGCTGGCTGCTTCAGCCAAAATGATTTTATCAAGACGCAGAACAGAATTTATTTCAACAAAGTTGGTGGAGAACATAATTCTTGCTTTAACTGCTCCGTAAGGGGCCGGGTTAGTCAAATCCAGATAGGTTAAATAGTTGCTCTGGGATAACAAAACGGCATTAGGAAGCCGGAGAGCCAGTCCCGGGGTACCAATGATGCTATCGTTTTTGTCCAGCCACAGCACTTGAACATCAAGAATGGCAAAACCAGAGGTAAGGCCGGCAAAACTAAAGAGGAAGGAAGATTGGGCCGGCAGGTGTTTTATGGGTACGTCCTGAAACAAAGTGCTGAGTTGCGCAGTAGTTGGTAGTGCCGCAGTGGCAGCCCCGTCAAAGGAAAGCTGAAAATTGGGGACAAAGGTAGTGGAAGTCCACCCGGTTAAGCCCGCTTCAAAACTTGAATTTTCCACCAGATTAGTAGTGCCCACTGGAGCCAGGATTACTTGATCAACCAAAATTGTGTTGTTAGAGACTGTACCTTTGCTAAACAGTAATCTGGCCCAGGCAGCTTCAGCCGGTGGGCGCTCGGTAACGTCAAAATAAGTTAACCTGGCCCGGGAGTTAATCCTGCCGGTGGGAATAAAAAACTCCAGCCCGGCGCCAATGTTATGGAGTTCATAGTCCAGCCACAATATAGTTACCACCAGGTCGCCATTTGAATTTTCATCGTTGTTACCGGCATAGACATTAAAGCTTAAGAATAAAGGAGATTGTTTCAGTCCTGCCAGGGAAATATCTTGAGACATACTAGCCGCACCGGTGCGCATTTGAGCTAACTGGGTTCCCTCGAAAGTGTTCGTGCCACTGGAAATCACATTATCTGTCTCCCAACCCGTTAAACCAGCTTCAAAACTGGGGTTTTTCAACAGGTTATTGCATTTGAGGGGAGCTTTCTTAGGAGGCTTTTTCACTTGGTGTACATTACCAACCAGGCCTGAACTGCTGCACATTAAGCCTCTACTTTCATCTGAAAAATTTTTACTATCCATATAAAACCCACCATTCCTATTTTTAACATTATATTCGCATCTATAGCGTTGGCTACTGAATTAATTGGGAATTAATTGGGGTCAGGCTTGAATTGTTGAATTTCCCGTTTATTTGGAATAATCAAAATATTAAATAAGTAAATAATTCAAGCCTGACCCCAATACTCAATACCAGCTGCGCGGTTGTATAATTTTATTGGGCCGGGCGAATAATAAAAAAAAATATGGAGGTGTATTTAAATGCAGTTATCATCCTATTTCCCGACAAAAAGCCAGGCGGATGAGGCCGCAGCTGCTTTGAAAAGTGTCGGCACAGAAGTAGTGCAGGTGGACAAGGTGTCCCGCTACGACGCTGAGAACGACCAAAACTACAATAATCCGGTCTATAACAATCCGAGCTACAACAATCCGGCCAGCAACACTGATGCGTTTTCATCAAGCAACAGGCAAGAGGACTTCGATAACAGGGTGCAGCAGCAGGGAGCGGAACCCTTTTCCGGTGATATGAACGCTGGTCCAGCAGGAAATGATAGCTTTAAGGTTACAGCAGTGGCAAGTGAAAAAAATCATGACCAGGCAGTAAATATTATCAAGCAGTACGGTGGGACTATTTAAGGATAGCAGCAAATCTGATTCTGAAGAAATCACGGGGTACGTATCTAAAACCGCTCTTTTTCATGAAGAGCGGTTTTATTATACCACGCTTAAAGAAGGTCAGGCTTGAATTGTTGAATTAACTGTCTATTTGGAATAATTAAAATATTGAGTAAGTAAATATCTCAAGCCTGACCCCAATTGAACAATTGAACAATTGAATTACCCCAATCGGGAGGAATTGCCAACATTATGTCGAACAACTAGTTGTTTATGGCTTTTCTGGAGATTGCGCATAATAGCTGGCTGTAAGACTTATACTTTTATTTCCGGCATATTTTGGATACAATGGAAGACAGGCGGCCGTGCAGGCCGCTAATAAGACTGGAGGGGTTTTTTTGAAACGGGTGGTCAGTGTGAGCTTGGGTTCTTCCAGGCGTGACCATAAGGTAAATATTGAACTGCTGGGCGAAAAGCTGGAGATTGCCCGCAGGGGCACCGACGGT